>JALTNO010000284.1 GCA_027000645.1 Paracoccaceae bacterium
CAGTGAACGGCAACGGCAATGCAAAACCTGCGGCGCAGGCATCGGAGGAAACGACGGAGGCCGGGACGCCTGCGCCCGAGGTGGAGCCGACGCCCGAGGTGGCTTCTCCGGCAGAAGAATCGGCCCCCGTTCAGTCCCTGACGCCGGCGCCTGTCCCGGCTGCGGCGAAACCCGACCCGGCCGCGCAGATCCGCGAGCAGGCGGCCGAGATTGCCGAGATCGCGGCCCAGGCCTCGCGCCTCGGGCTGACCATCGATGCCGCCGAGGCGGTGCGTGCCGGCACCGCCCCCGATGCCCTGCGCCGGGCGGTACTCGAGCAGCTGGCGAAGACCACCGATGCCACCATCGTTACCTCAATCGCGCCGCCGCCCGCCGAGCCCGCACCGACCGAAAGCCCGCTGATCGCTGCCGCCAAAGCGGTCGCCGCAAACGCCACCACCTGATGAAGGACTCCCACCATGCCCGTTCTCACCCAGCCGCCCTCTATGGGCGATCTTCTCAAATACGAGGAAAACCCCGACTATTGCCGCGAGACCGTGATGCTGCTCGCCGGCACGAACTACCCCCTCGGCGCAGTCCTTGGAAAGATCACCGCCAGCGGCAAATACAAGCTCTCGCCCGATACCGGCACCGACGGGTCCGAGGTCGCCGTCGCCGTGCTGATCGAGGCGGTCGACGCCACCGCCGCCGATGCGACCGGCCTCGTGGTCGCGCGCGGCCCGGTGATCGTCTCGAAAGCCCAGCTCAACTATGACGCAACCGTCACGACCGCCGCGAAGATCGCCACCAAGGAAGGCCAGCTGGCCGCCGCCGGGATCGTGCCGCGCGATGCGGCCTGATCAAGAAAACACCCCCATCCGGAGAAAATCTGATGCCCACCATCCTGAACCCGTTCGACGCGGGCGGCTACTCGCTTGCGGAGATGACCCGCGCCATCAACATCCTGCCCAATATCTATACCCGTCTCGGCCAGCTGGGCCTGTTCCGCTTCGAGGGCGTCACGCAAAGGACCGTCGTGATCGAGGCCCGCGAAGGCGTGCTGTCGCTGTTGCCCTCGGTGCCGCTCGGCGCACCCGCCACCGTCGGCACGCGCGAGGGGCGCACCATGCGTTCCTTCGCCGTGCCGTGGATCCCGCACAATGACGTCATCCTGCCGGCCGATATCCAGGGGGTGCGGGCGATCGGTTCCGGCAGCGAGGCCGATCCGCTGGTCGCCGTGATGACCCGCAAGCTGACGCTCATGCGCAACAAGCATGCCCAGACGCGCGAGTACATGGAGATCAATGCGCTCAGGGGCATCGTCAAGGACGGCGCCGGCACCACGCTCTACGACTACTTCACCGAGTTCGGCATTGCGCAGCAGCAGACCGACTTCGTCCTCGGCACCGCCGGCACCAAGGTGCAGCAGAAGGTCCGCGCGGTGCTCCGCCAGATCGAGACGGAACTCAAGGGCGAGACCATGACCGGCGTGCGCGCCCTTGTCTCGCCGGAGTTCTTCGACAAGCTGATCGGGCATGCAACTGTCGAGACCGCCTACCAGTACTATGCCTCCGGCGCCCAGCCGCTGCGCGAGGACATGCGCCGGGCCTTCCCCTTCGCCGGCATCCTGTTCGAGGAATACAACGCCAGTGTGACGCTTTCGAACGGCACCACCGAGCGGCTGATCCCGGCAGGCGAAGGCATCGCCTTCCCGATGGGCACCATCGACACCTTCACCACCTATGGGGCGCCCGCCAACCTGATCGAGACCGCCAACACCGTCGGCCTGGAGCTTTATGCCCGCCAGATGACCCGCGAGAGGGGCGACGGGATCGATCTGCTGACCGAGGCCTCGATCCTGCCGGTCAACAAGCGCCCGGCGCTCGCCGTGCGGCTGTTCTCCTCGAACTGATGGTTGCCTTTGCCGCGGCCCTGGATGCGTTGTTCCAGGACGTGAACCTTGGCCTCGATGCCACCTGGTATCCCGCCGGTGGCGCGCCACGACCTGTCCGCGTGATCCGCAAGGCGCCGGATGAGGTGACCACGTTCGGGGCGGCGCAGGTCCTGTCGGAAACGACGATCATCGATGTGCGGACAGCCGAGATGGCGAACCCCAGTCCCGGCGATGGCATCAGCATCGGTGCCGACAACTTCACCATCCAGGGCGAGCCGAAGCGGGATCGGGAGCGGCTCATCTGGACGCTGGAACTGGTTCCGGCATGAGGCTCACCTTCCGTACCGAGGAAGATCTGCAGGCCCAACTGCACCGGGAGTATCTCGCGGGCGAGCGGGCCGTGACGGAAGCGATGGACCGGGCCGGTCGTGCCGTGAAGCGGGCTTGGCGCGGGCAGATCACCGGGGCCGGGCTCGGGCGGCGGCTGGCCAACACCATCCGCGCCAGGCGCTATCCGGAAGGCACCGTCAGCATGGATGCCGCGGCGCTGATCTGGTCGAAGGCGCCCGAAATCGTGGGTGCGTTCGAGCGCGGGGCGCTGATCCGCTCCAGCGACGGCTTCTGGCTGGCGATCCCGGTCGACCGGGTGGCTAAGCGGATGCGGGGGCCGCGCAACGCACGCATCACCCCGCAGCTGTGGGAAGAGCGCACCGGCAAGCGCCTGCGCTTCGTCTACCGAAAGGGGCGCTTTCCGCTGCGTCGATGACGGCACGGCGCGGGAGCGGCGTACCAGCGACCCGCTTTCCTTCAAGGCCTCGAAACGGCGGTTCCGCAAGAACGTCACCATCCCGATCTTCTTGCTGGTCCCGCAGGTGAAGCTGCCCAAGCGGCTGGATTTGGCGCGGGAGCCGGAAAGTGTTGCCGCCCAGGTACCGGAGTGGGTTGTACAGCAGTGGCGTTCGTGATGCCGGGATGGAAAACCTCTTTCTGTTGGCATATATTGCCAATGAAGGAGAATGCGCCATGGCCACGAGAAACGTCGTGCTCACCGAAAGCCAGTCCGCGCTGGTGGATCGTCTGGTTGCGTCGGGACGCTATCAGAATGCCAGCGAGGCCCTGCGCGCGGGGCTGCGGCTTCTGGAGCGCGAAGAGGCGCAACTCGATGCCCTGCGCGCGCGCCTCGAGACCGGTCTGGATCAGGCTCGTCGCGGAGATCTTGCCGAGGGCTCGGGTGAAGACGCCATCAGGCGGGCCTTTCGCACAGCCCGGTCCCGCCGGTGAGCGGCAAGCCGTGGCGCCTGACGCGGGCAGCCGAGGCGTCGCTCGTCGACATCGCGTTCTGGACCCTCGAGACCTTCGGACCGCGTCAGGCCGAGGCCTATGAAGCCGACCTGATCGAGCGCTGCGATGCGATCGCGTGCGGCGAGGCGCCATGGCAAAGCTGCCGCAAGCTGATTGATCCGCGCTTGCCCGAAGATCTGCGCTTCACCCGCTGCGGCCAGCACCTGATCGTGTTCGTGGATGAGCCCGAGCAGGTCATCGTCGTGGATTTCCTGCACGGGCGGCGCGATCTGCCGGCTCGGCTGACGGATCTGGTGCGCCGGGACGACTGAAGACCCGGGTTCCCGAACCGAGACGCTCATGCCCGCCCCTTCCGGGCC
>JALTNO010000285.1 GCA_027000645.1 Paracoccaceae bacterium
CGGCCTCGAGGCGGCGATCGACGGGGCCGAGGTGATCTTCAACCTCGGTGCCGACGAGGTGGAGATCGAAAGCGCCGAGCGCGGCGGTCCCTTCGTGATCTATCAGGGCAGCCATGGCGACCGGGGCGCCCATCGCGCCGACGTGATCCTGCCGGCAGCGGCCTGGACGGAAGAGGACGGGCTGTTCGTCAACACCGAAGGCCGGCCGCAGCTGGCGATGCGGGCCAATTTCCCGCCCGGCGAGGCGAAGGAGAACTGGGCCATCCTGCGGGCGCTGAGCGGCGAGCTGGGCGCGGCGCAGCCGTGGGATTCGCTGGCGCAGCTGCGCCAGGCGCTGGTCGAGGCGGTGCCGCATCTGGGCGCCATCGACCGGGTGCCCGAAAATGCCGGCGAGCCGCTGGAACGGGCCCCGCTGGGCAAGGCCGATTTCCGCAACGCGATCGGGGATTTCTACCTGACCAACCCGATTGCCCGGGCAAGCGTGCTGATGGCCGAACTGTCGGCGCTGGCGCGTGCCGGCGACAGCGGCAAGATCGCGGCGGAATGAACCGCGCGGCGCTCATATCGCCGGTTCTGCTGGCGGCCTGCGCGACGCAGAAGCCGGTCGGCGAGGCCGCCTTTGCGCCCGAATATCTGGGCGTGGAAACCCGCCTGCTCGAGGGCGACCTGGTGCAGTTCAGGGTGGCGATGAAGGGCGCGCGTACGGGTCGCGACGTGGCGACTTATGCCGAATGCGCGGCGGCGCAATATGCGCTGATCCGCGGCTACGGATTCGCGCGGCATTTGCGCACGAATATCGACGAAAAGGGTGGCGTGTGGTCGGCAGATGCTGTTTACACCATCTCGCCATCACTGCCCCGCGGAAGCAAAGCCATCGACGCCGAGGTGACGGTGGCCGATTGCGCGGAAAACGGAATACCTACGGTGTGAGGAGCAATGGCTGAATTCTTTTCCACTCCGGTCGGCATCGCCATCATCATCCTGGCGCAGGTCCTGGCCATCGTCGCCTTCGTGATGATTTCGCTGCTGTTCCTGGTCTATGGCGACCGCAAGATCTGGGCCGCCGTGCAGATGCGCCGCGGGCCGAACGTGGTGGGCGTCTACGGGCTGCTGCAATCGGTGGCGGATGCGCTGAAATACGTGGTGAAGGAGGTGGTCATCCCCGCCGGGGCGGACCGCACCGTCTTCATGCTGGCGCCGCTGATCAGCTTCGTGCTGTCGCTGATCGCCTGGGCGGTGATCCCGTTCAATGACGGCTGGGTGCTCAGCGACATCAACGTGGCCATCCTGTACATCTTCGCCATTTCCTCGCTCGAGGTCTACGGCGTCATCATGGGCGGCTGGGCGTCGAACTCGAAATATCCCTTCCTCGGGGCGCTGCGCTCGGCGGCGCAGATGATTTCCTACGAGGTGTCGCTGGGGCTCATCATCATCGGCATCATCATCTCGACCGGAAGCATGAATTTCGGCGACATCGTGCGGGCGCAGGATACCGGCTACGGGTTTTTCGGGTGGTACTGGCTGCCGCATTTCCCGATGGTGTTCCTGTTCTTCATCTCCGCGCTGGCCGAGACCAACCGCCCGCCCTTCGACCTGCCCGAGGCCGAATCGGAACTGGTTGCCGGCTACCAGGTGGAATATTCGGCGACGCCCTTCCTGCTCTACATGGCCGGGGAATATATCGCCATCTTCCTGATGTGCGCGCTGGTGGCGCTGCTGTTCTTCGGCGGCTGGCTGTCGCCCATTCCGGGCCTGCCCGACGGGGTGCTGTGGATGGTCGGCAAGATGGCGTTCTTCTTCTTCATCTTCGCGATGGTCAAGGCGATCACGCCCCGCTACCGCTATGATCAGCTGATGCGGATCGGCTGGAAGGTGTTCCTGCCGTTCTCGCTGTTCTGGGTGGTGTTCGTGTCCTTCGCGGCGAAATTCGGATGGTTCTGGGGCATCTTCGCCCGCTGGACCGTGGGAGGCTGATCCATGACCCAGATCGATTACGCACGCGCGGCGAAATACTTCCTGCTTTGGGACTTCATCCAGGGCTTCCGGCTGGGGCTGAAATACTTCTTCGCCCCCAAGGCGACGGTGAACTACCCGCACGAGAAGGGCCCGCTTTCGCCCCGCTTCCGCGGCGAGCACGCGCTGCGCCGCTATCCCAATGGCGAGGAACGCTGCATCGCCTGCAAGCTGTGCGAGGCGATCTGCCCGGCCCAGGCCATCACCATCGACGCCGAGCCGCGCGATGACGGCTCGCGCCGCACCACGCGCTATGACATCGACATGACCAAGTGCATCTATTGTGGCTACTGCCAGGAGGCCTGCCCGGTGGATGCCATCGTCGAGGGGCCGAATTTCGAATACGCCACCGAAACCCGCGAAGAGCTGTTCTATGACAAGCAGAAGCTGCTTGAGAACGGTGCCATGTGGGAGGCGGAGATCGCCCGCAACATTGAGCTGGATGCGCCCTACAGATGACCGACGCGCCGAAAAACCCCTTCGAGGCGATGCTGAGCCAGGCCCAGGAGATGGCCCGTGCCTTTGCGCCGGCCATGGAGGGCATGGCGCCGGGCGATCTTGAAAGGCTGTGGCCGACCATGCCGAAGGACGTGATGGAGATGCTGTTCGGCAATGCCGTCAACCGCGGCGGGCTGGACGCGAAGACGCGGCTGCTGCTGACGCTGGCGGGGCTGGTCTGCCAGGGGGCGCAGGCGGATCTGGCCCTGCGCCAGACCGTGCGCCATGCGCTCGAAGCGGGGGCGACGGAACAGGAGATCGTGGAAACGATCGGTCAGATGTCGGTCTTTGCCGGCATCCCGGCCATGACCCGGGGGCTCGAGCTGGCCCGCCAGGTCATGGACGAAAACGAGGAAAACGGATCATGAGCGTGTTTGCCTTCTACCTATTCGCGATCAGCGCCATCGTTGGCGGGCTGTTCACCGTGATCAGCCGCCAGCCGGTGCACTCGGTGCTGTGGCTGATCCTGGCCTTCATCTCTTCGGCCGGGCTTTTCGTCCTGCTGGGGGCCGAGTTCGTGGCGATGCTTCTGGTCATCGTCTATGTGGGCGCGGTGATGGTGCTGTTCCTGTTCGTGGTGATGATGCTCGACGTGGATTTCGCCGAACTGAAGGCCCAGATGGCGCAATACATGCCGGTTGCCCTGCTGATCGGGCTGATCCTCCTGATGCAGTTTTCGATCGCCTATGGCGCGTGGCAGGCCGACGCCGCAGCCGAAGGCCTGCGGGCGAACCCGACGCCCGAGGACGTGCAGAACACCGTGGCGCTGGGCCGGATTCTCTACGACCAGTATTTCCTGATCTTCCAGCTGTCCGGCCTGATCCTGCTGGTGGCGATGATCGGCGCCATCGTCCTGACCCTGCGCCACCGCGAGAACGTGAAGCGCCAGGACGTGCTGGCCCAGATGTATCGCGACCCGGCCGAGGCAGTGAAACTGAAGGACGTGAAACCGGGGCAGGGGCTGAGCCGCTGACCTCCGCCCGCGGGCCGGCGATCCGGCAGCGGGAGCAGACGATGCCGGGCCCGGGGGCCCGAAACCGAAATACCGGAACCGGGGCCGCACCCGGGCCGAAAACCAGGAACCGAGGGACGACATGATAGGCTTGGAACATTACCTGACGGTGGCGGCAACGCTGTTCGTCATTGGCATCTTCGGGCTCTTCCTGAACCGCAAGAATGTCATCATCCTCTTGATGTCGATCGAACTGATGCTGCTGGCGGTGAATATCAACTTCGTCGCCTTTTCCAGCTATCTGGGCGATCTGGCCGGGCAGGTCTTCACCCTGTTCATCCTGACCGTCGCAGCCGCCGAAGCCGCCATCGGCCTTGCCATCCTTGTCGTCTTCTTCCGCAACCGCGGCACCATCGATGTCGAAGACATCAACATGATGAAGGGGTAAGGGGCCATGGAAACCATCATTCTCTTTGCCCCGCTGGTCGGCGCGCTGATCTGCGGTTTCGGGTGGAAGCTGATCGGCGAACGCGCCGGCATGTGGATTTCCACGGGGCTGGTCTTCCTGGCCATGATCCTGTCGTGGATCGTGTTCTTCTCCTTCGACGGCGAGATGCGACAGATCCCGATTCTGCGTTTCATCGAAAGCGGCAGCCTCGCCACCGACTGGGCGATCCGGCTGGACCGGCTGACCGCGATCATGCTGATCGTGGTCACCACGGTGTCGGCGCTGGTCCATCTCTACAGCTTCGGCTACATGAAGGACGACCCCGAATGGCGCGAGGGCGAAAGCTATCTGCCGCGCTTCTTCGCCTATCTCTCGTTCTTCACCTTCGCCATGCTGGCGCTGGTGACCGCCGACAACCTGGTGCAGATGTTCTTCGGCTGGGAAGGCGTGGGCGTGGCGTCCTACCTTCTGATCGGCTTCTACTACCGCAAGCCCTCGGCCAATGCCGCCGCGATCAAGGCCTTCGTGGTCAACCGGGTGGGCGATTTCGGTTTCGCGCTGGGCATCTTCGCGCTGTTCTTCCTGGTGGACAGCATCTCGCTTGACGACATCTTTGCGGCGGTGCCCCGGATCGCCGAGACGCAGCTGACCTTCCTGTGGGGCGAATGGAACGCGGCCAACCTGGTGGGCGTGCTGCTGTTCATCGGCGCCATGGGCAAGTCGGCGCAGCTGATCCTGCACACCTGGCTGCCGGACGCCATGGAAGGCCCGACCCCGGTTTCGGCGCTGATCCATGCCGCGACCATGGTCACGGCCGGGGTGTTCCTGGTCAGCCGCATGTCGCCGCTTTACGAATTCGCCCCGCAGGCGGCCGCCTTCGTCACGGTGATCGGCGCCTCGACCGCTTTCTTCGCCGCGACCGTGGGTCTGGTGCAGACCGACATCAAGCGCGTGATCGCCTATTCGACCTGTTCGCAGCTGGGCTACATGTTCGTGGCCGCCGGCGTCGGCATGTATTCGGCGGCGATGTTCCACCTGCTCACGCATGCCTTCTTCAAGGCGCTGCTGTTCCTGGGCGCCGGCTCGGTCATCACCGCCATGCACCACGAACAGGACATGACCAACTACGGCGGTCTGCGCAAGAAGATCCCCTATACCTTCTGGGCGATGATGATCGGCACGCTGGCGATCACCGGGGTGGGGATTCCGCTGACCTCGATCGGTTTCGCCGGCTTCCTGTCCAAGGACGCGATCATCGAAAGCGCCTGGGGCGCGGGGTCGGGCTATGGCTTCTGGCTGCTGGTGATCGCGGCCGCTTTCACCTCGTTCTATTCCTGGCGGCTGATGTTCCTGACCTTCTATGGAGAGCCGCGCGGCGACCGGCACGCGCATGAGCATGCCCATGAAAGCCCGATGGTCATGCTGGTGCCGCTGGGCGTGCTGAGCCTGGGCGCGGTGTTTGCCGGCATGGTCTGGTATGGCAGTTTCTTCGGCAAGGCCGAGCAGGTGGCCGAGTTCTACGGCATCCCGCTGGCCGAAGTCGCGGCGGGCGAGGAAACCGCTGCCGCGGCCGGCGAAGGCGAGAGCGGCCACGGCAAGGCGGCAACGGCCGAGGAGGCCGCTGGCGGCGAGCACGAAGTTTCGCCCTTCGGCGGCAGGCCGGGCGAGGGCGCGCTTTACATCGCCCCCGACAACCTGGTCCTGGAAAAGGCCCATGCGGCGCCGAAATGGGTGAAGATTTCGCCCTTCGTGGCAATGCTGCTGGGGCTGGCGGTCGCGGTCTGGTTCTACCTGGTGAACCCGGCGCTGCCCGCCCGCCTGGCGCAGAGCCAGCGCCCGCTCTACCTGTTCCTCAAGAACAAGTGGTATTTCGACGAGCTCTATGACGCGGTTCTGGTGCGTCCGCTGACGGGTCTGGGCCGGGTGTTGTGGAAGCGCGGCGACGGCCGCATCATCGACGGCTTTCTCAACGGCGTGGCCATGGGGGTGATTCCCTTCTTCACCCGGCTGGCCGGGCGCGCGCAGTCGGGCTTCATCTTCACCTATGCCTTCTGGATGGTGCTGGGGCTGGTCGCCCTGATCACCTGGATGTCGGTCTCCGGAGGAGCGAACTGATATGGACAACCTTCTTTCCATCGTCACCTTCATCCCGGCGCTGGCGGCGGTGATCCTGGCCATCTTCCTGCGCGGTGAGGACGAGGCGGCCCAGCGCAACGCCAAATGGGTGGCGCTGGTGGCCACGACGGTCACCTTCCTGGTGTCGATCGCCATCTACACCCAGTTCGACCCCTCCGACACCGGCTTCCAGTTCGTGGAAGAGGGCGAGTGGCTGCTGGGGCTGAAATACAAGATGGGCGTGGACGGGATTTCCATCCTGTTCGTGCTGCTGACCACCTTCATCATGCCGCTGACGATCCTGGCCAGCTGGGAGGTCACCCATCGGGTCAAGGAATACATGATCGCCTTCCTGCTGCTGGAAACGCTCATGCTGGGCGTGTTCATGGCGCTGGATCTGGTGCTGTTCTACCTGTTCTTCGAGGGCGGCCTGATCCCGATGTTCCTGATCATCGGCATCTGGGGCGGCAAGGACCGCATCTATGCGAGCTTCAAGTTCTTCCTCTACACCTTCATCGGGTCGGTGCTGATGCTGGTGGCGATCGTGGCCATGTATGCCGATGCCGGCACCACCGACATCCCGACGCTGCTGAGCCATGAATTCCCCTCGGAAAGCTTCAGCGTGCTGGGCCTGCGCATCATCGGGGGCATGCAGACGCTGCTGTGGCTGGCCTTCTTCGCCTCTTTCGCGGTGAAGATGCCCATGTGGCCGTTCCATACCTGGCTGCCGGATGCCCATGTGCAGGCGCCCACCGCCGGTTCGGTGGTGCTGGCGGCGATCCTGCTGAAGATGGGCGGTTACGGCTTCCTGCGCTTTTCCCTGCCGATGTTCCCCGTGGGCTCGGAGGTGCTGGGGGTGCTGGTGCTGTGGCTGAGCGCGATCGCCATCGTCTATACCTCGCTGGTGGCGCTGGTGCAGGAGGACATGAAGAAGCTGATCGCCTATTCCTCGGTCGCGCATATGGGTTTCGTGACCATGGGGATCTTTACCGTCACCCAGCAGGGGGTGGACGGGGCGATCTTCCAGATGCTGAGCCACGGCTTCATCTCGTCGGCGCTGTTCCTTATCGTGGGCGTGGTCTATGACCGGATGCACACGCGCGAGATTGCCGCCTATGGCGGGCTGGTGAACCGGATGCCGGTCTATGCGATGGTGTTCATGCTGTTCACCATGGCCAATGTCGGTCTGCCGGGCACGTCCGGATTCGTCGGTGAATTCCTCACCCTGGTCGGCATCTTCCAGGTCAACACCTGGGTCGCGGCGGTCGCCACTTCGGGGGTGATCTTCTCGGCGGCTTACGCGCTGTGGCTCTATCGCCGGGTGGTGTTCGGCGACCTGATCAAGGAAAGCCTGAAATCCATCCGCGACATGACCGCCCGCGAGCGGCTGATCTTCGCGCCGCTGATCGTGATGACCCTGCTTCTGGGGGTCTATCCGTCGCTGGTAACCGACATCATCGCGCCTTCGACCGAGGCGCTGGTGCAGCAATATGACAAGGCGCTGGCCGCGGCCGAGGCCGCCAGCCAGATCGCTGCGAACTGAGGGAGCTTGGCGAGATGATCCAGGGTGATCTGACCATTATCCTGCCCGAGATCGTGCTGGCGGTTTACGCCATGGCGGCGCTGATCGGGGCGGTCTATACCACCAGGGACGGGCTGGCGCCGGCGCTGACCTGGGTGACGGCGGGGCTGATGGCGGCGCTGGCGGTGTGGACGGCGACCGGAGACGGGGCGACGCGCTCGGCCTTTGGCGGCATGTTCGTCGATGACGGATTCGCCCGTTTCGCCAAGGTGGCGATCCTGCTGGGCGGCGCCTCGGTTCTGGTGATGAGCCAGGACTACATGACCCGGCGCGGCATGCTGAAATTCGAGTATCCCGTGCTGGTGGCGCTGGCCACGGTGGGGATGATGATGATGGTCAGCGCGGGCGACCTGATGGCGCTCTACATGGGGCTGGAGCTGCAGTCGCTGTCGCTTTACGTCATCGCCGCGTTCCGGCGCGACAGCGTGCGTTCGACCGAGGCGGGGCTGAAATATTTCGTTCTCGGTGCGTTGAGCTCGGGGCTGCTGCTTTATGGCGCGTCGCTGGTCTATGGCTATGCGGGCACGACCTCGTTCGCGGGCATCATCCAGACCGCGAAGGAGGGCGAGGTCTCGCTGGGGCTGCTGTTCGGGCTGGTGTTCCTGATTTCGGGCATGACTTTCAAGGTCAGCGCGGTGCCCTTCCACATGTGGACGCCCGATGTCTACGAGGGGGCGCCCACTCCGGTCACCGCCTTCTTCGCCACCGCCCCGAAATTCGCCGCCATGGGAATGCTGGCGCGGGTGCTGTTCGATGCCTTCGGCGGGATTGCCGGAGACTGGGGGCAGGTGATCGCATTGCTGTCGCTGCTGTCGATGTTCCTCGGCGCGGTGGCCGGGATCGGCCAGCGCGACATCAAGCGGCTGATGGCCTATTCCTCGATCGCGCATATGGGCTACGCGCTGATGGGGCTGGCTGCCGGGACCGCCTTCGGCGTTCAGGCGATGCTGGTCTACATGGCGATCTACGTGGCGATGAACGTGGGCACCTTCGCCTTCATCCTGATGATGGAGAAGGACGGCCAGCCGGTGACCGACATCCGGGCGCTGAACCTTTATGCCCGGCGCGAGCCGGGCCGCGCCATGGCCATGCTGATCCTGTTGTTCAGCCTGGCCGGGGTGCCGCCGCTGCTGGGCTTTTTCGGGAAGTTCTACGTGTTGCGCGCGGCCTATGAGGGCGGTCTGGCATGGCTGGCGATTGCCGGGGTTCTGGCCAGCGTGATCGGCGCGTTCTATTACCTGCGCATCGTCTACTACATGTATTTCGGCGAAGAGGGGCAGGAGATCGAGACGTCGCGCTCGCCGGTGCTGTGGGCCTTCCTGATGGGATCGGCCGCGGTGATGATCCTGGGGATCGTCAACATGTTCGGTGTCGAGGGCGCGGCCGGGGCCGCGGCGATGGTGCTTGTCAACTGATCCGGTCATTGTCCGGCGGCGCCGCGTCCTTGCGGGCGCGGCACGTCCTTTTCTGCGCGCCCGGTGGACGCGCCTGCCTCCGGCGGGAGTATTTTCGGCAAGAGGAAGCGCATGACGGACTGGCCGGGAGGCTACGGGCTGCGCGTTCTCGAAAGCGTGGACAGCACCCTGGACGAGGCCGCGCGGATGGCGCCGGAACTTGCGGGTCCGGTGTGGATCATGGCGCGCCGGCAGCTGGCCGGGCGCGGGCGGCGCGGGCGGGCATGGGCCGATCCGCCGGGCAACCTGGCGGCCACATTGGTGATGCCGGTTGCGGAAGAGCCGGGCCGGGCGGCATTGCGCAGTTTCGTGGCCGCGCTGGCGCTGCATGATGCCTGCGTGGCGGCCACGGGGCGTGCGGAGGGGCTGGCGCTGAAATGGCCCAACGACGTGCTGCTCAACGGCGGCAAGCTGGCCGGCATTCTTCTCGAGAGCGCGGGGCAGGGCGCAAGGGCGGCGTGGCTGGCCATCGGCATCGGGGTCAACCTTGTCCGCGCGCCCGCGGCGGACGAGGTGGAGCCGGGGGCATTCCGGCCGGTGGCGTTGCTGCCCGAAACCGGGGCGGCGGTGGAGCCCGAGGATTTCCTGGCTCTGCTGGCGGCTGCCTATGCCCGCCATGAGGCGCAGTTCGTCACCTTCGGGTTCGAGCCGATTCGCCGGGCCTGGCTGGCGCGGGCGGCGCGGCTGGGGCAGCCGGTCACGGCGCGCACCGGCTCCGCGGAGGTGGTCGGCACCTTCGAGACGGTGGACGCGGCCGGCAACCTTGTTCTATTGACGCCGCGGGGCCGCGTCGCCATTCCTGCGGCCGAGGTCTTTTTCTGAACGGGTGGGGCCCATGCTTCTGTGCATCGACTGCGGCAATACCAATACCGTCTTCTCGATCTGGGATGGCGAGAAATTCCTGTGCACGCTGCGCACCTCGACCCATCACGCGCGCACGGCGGATGCCTATTTCACCTGGTATTCCACGCTGGTGAAGCATTACGGGATCGATGCCGACATCTCGGACGTGATCATCTCGTCCACGGTTCCGCGGGTGGTGTGGAACCTGCGCGTCTTCTCCGAGCGCTTCTTCGGGTGCCGGCCGCTGGTGGTGGGCAGGCCCGACTGCCTGCTGCCGCATCCGCCGCGGGTCGATGAGGGCACGCAGGTCGGCCCGGACCGGCTGGTGAACGCGGAAGGGGCCTTCGACCGGCATGGGGGCGATCTGATCGTGGTGGATTTCGGCACCGCCACCACCTTTGACGTGGTGGATGCGGATGGCGCCTATATCGGCGGGGTGATCGCGCCGGGGGTGAACCTGAGCCTCGAGGCGCTGCACATGGCCGCCGCCGCGCTGCCGCATGTGGACATCTCCCGGCCGGTAAGCGTGATCGGCACCAACACGGTGGCCTGCATCCAGTCGGGCGTGTTCTGGGGTTACGTCGGGCTGGTGCGCGAGATCTGCGCGCGCATCAAGGCCGAACACGGGCGGGCGATGAAGATCGTTGCCACCGGCGGGCTGGCGCCGCTGTTCCAGCAGAATGTGGATCTGTTCGATTTCCTGGAGGAAGACCTGACCATGCACGGCCTGACCGTCATCCACGCCTTCAACCGCGACCGGCACCCGGCATGAGCGGCGAGAGGCTGATCTATCTGCCGCTGGGCGGGGCCGGGGAAATCGGCATGAACGCCTATGTCTATGGCTATGGCCGGCCGGGGCAGGAACGACTGATCCTCGTCGATCTGGGGGTGACCTTCCCGGACATGGACGGCACGCCGGGGGTTGACCTGATCATGCCCGACATCGCCTGGCTGCGCGAGAACGCCGACCGGCTCGAGGCGATCTTCGTCACCCATGCCCATGAAGATCACGTGGGCGCGGTGGCGCTGCTGCACCGGGACCTGGGGGCGCCGGTCCATGCGCGCGCCTTCACCGCCAATATCGCCCGGGCGAAGATGGAGGAGCGGGGCGGCGACCCGGAGGCGGTGCGCACCGCCTCTGCCTGGCCCGAGACCGTCCGCGCCGGCCCGTTCCGGGTGGGCTTCGTGCCGGTTTCGCATTCGATCCCGGAAAGCGCGGCACTGGTCATCGACAGCCCCGGCGGCAGGATCGTGCATTCGGGCGACTTCAAGATCGACCCCACCCCGATCGTGGGCGAGCCCTTCGACCGGGCGGTGTTCGAGGAGATCGGCAAGGCCGGTGTCCGGGCGCTGGTATGCGATTCCACCAATGTCTTTTCCCCGGCGCCGGGCCGGTCCGAGGCCGATCTCGGCCCCGCCATCGAGGAGCTGATCGCCGGGGCCACGGGCATGGTGGTGGCGACGACATTTGCCTCCAACGTGGCGCGGCTGCGCACCATTGCCGAGGCCGGGCAAGGCGCGGGGCGGTCGGTGGTGCTGCTGGGGCGGGCGATGCGGCGGATGATCGAGGCCGCCGTGGAAACCGGCGTGCTGGCCGATTTTCCCCCCGTGGTCGGCGCCGATCAGGCGCAGGAAATCCCGCGGGAGAACCTGCTGCTGCTGGCCACCGGCAGCCAGGGCGAACGCCGCGCCGCGGTGGCGCAGCTGGCCCGCGGCAAGTATCAGGGGCTGGAGGTGAAAGAGGGCGATCTGTTCCTGTTCTCCTCCAAGACCATCCCCGGCAATGAACGCAGCGTCATCCGCATCATCAACCAGCTCAGCGAAAAGGGCGTGGACGTGGTCGATGACTGCAACGGCCGCTATCACGTCTCGGGCCATGCCAACCGGCCGGACCTGGAAGAGGTGCACCGGCTGCTGCGCCCGCAGATGCTGATCCCCATGCATGGTGAACACCGCCACCTGCGCGAACACGCCCGCCTGGCCGAGGCTGGCGGGCTGCAAAGCGTCGTGGCCGTCAACGGAATGATGATCGACCTGTCGGGCAATGCGCCCTCGGTTGCCGAATATGTCGAAACCGGGCGCAGCTATCTGGACGGAACGGTGCGGATCGGGGCGCTGGACGGGATCGTGCGCGACCGGATCCGCATGGCGCTGAACGGTCATGTCATCGTCACCGTCATTCTCGACGAAGAGGACGAACCGCTCGGCGATGCCTGGTGCGAGCTGATGGGCCTGCCCGAGGTCGGGGCTTCGCGGGTCTCCGTGGTCGAGGTTCTTGAGGCGGACCTCACCCGGTTCCTGATGCGGGCCAATCCCAAGACGCTGGCCAGCGACGAGCGGCTGGAGGAATCGCTGCGCCGCATCGTGCGCCAGACCGCGCAGGCCGAGATCGGCAAGCGCCCCGAGGTCACGGTGGTCATCAGCCGCATGGGCTGACGGCAAGGCGCGTTTGCCGCCTTCGCATCGCCCCGGTTGCGTGGCCGGCGCGGGCCTGCACCCGCCCGCCCCGTCGCACCAAAGGTGCGCCTGGGGCATGTCGCGGCTGATCGCATTTGCCCGGCCCGGGGCGCCCGGCGGCCCGGGCATGCGCCCGCCCGCCCCCATGGCGGGCGCATTCGCGCCCGGCCCGGGCGGTCGCCTGCCTTCTGCTGCATGGCGGGCTGTATCCGGCCCGTGTGCCAGATGCGCGAACGCATCGGCCCGGGCGCCGGGGGCGGCGTGACCTCGGGGGGTCAGCCGGTGCGGCGTTCGTCGAAGCTGAGCGCGATGAAGCGGGGCAGATGATCGCCCATGCCCACCACCTTGCCGCCATCTCCCTTGCCGGAGGCCCGTTCGCGGGGTGCGGTTTTCGACCTTCAGGAACAGATAACCCCCCACCGTCAGCAAGACGGGGATCAGCCAGGCCAGCTTGAACGAAAGGATCTGGATGACCAGTGCCGAGCCCAGATCTGCACCAAGCACCAGCGCCAGCCCGCCGACAAAGGAAATCATGCCGCTGGCCGAAAACCCGGTCGCCAGCAGCGCGGCGGCGGTCGCACTTTGCAGGATGACCGCCAGCAACACACCCACCAGCGCCATGT
>JALTNO010000286.1 GCA_027000645.1 Paracoccaceae bacterium
TACATCGCGATGCTGGCCGATGACGTTGCCGGCCGCCCCTACAGCAAGGCCGAACACCGGCGGGCGCTTGTGCCGTTGCTGAATGGACGCTCCGAAGGGTCGGTCGAGTTCAAGCACCAGAACATCAGCGCGGTGCTGAAGGGGCTCGGCGAGGACTGGATCCCCGGTTACAAGCCTGCCTTCAATTTCCAAACCTCGCTGATCGATGCCGTAGCGCGATGGTTGGCGCTCAATCCGGCGTGGCTGGGCCGAATGCCGAAAACCGCCGCCGGATTGCACGAGGCCGCGCCGCTCTGGGTTGGTCCGGCGCCGACGCTCTCGAACCAGCCGCCGCCGCAGGAACTGGAGCAGATGCTGCATGTGGCCGCCAAGTTCGACGTCGCGGGCCGGGACGAGCGCAACCGCGCCTTGGGCCGTGCCGGCGAAGAGCGCGTGCTGGCGCATGAGCGGGCCACGCTCAAGGCCGCCGGGCGGGATGACCTGGCACGCAAGGTCCGCTGGGTCTCAGAGGAAGACGGCGACGGCGCGGGCTATGACATCGCCAGCTTCGCGCCGGATGGCCGGTCGCGGCTGATCGAGGTGAAGACGACCAATGGCTGGGAGCGCACGCCGTTCTACATCAGCCGGAACGAACTGGTCGTGGCCGAGGAGCGGCGCAAGGAATGGCGCCTGTTCCGGCTCTACCGGTTTTCACGCGACGCGAAGGCTTTCGAACTGCACCCGCCGCTCGACGCCCATGTCTCGCTGACGCCGACGACCTTTCAGGCGAGCTTTCACTGACGATCACTCAAACACCCGCTCCACCTGTTCTTCCCACGGCAGCGCGGCGATCAGGCAGAGTTCATAGATCGTGATCGCGCAGGGTTCGCGGTGGACGACAAGGCGTTCCAGCACTTCGGGCGCCAGCCAGGCGAGGCGTGTGAGGCGGCTGAGATAGCGGTCGGAGAGGCCATCGTCGGCGGCGAGATATGTGATCGTGGCGACCTCGCCGCTCTCCAGCATCTTCCGCCAGCGCCACGCCCGGCCGATGGCGCGCAGGAGGCGGGGATCCTGACCGGTGAGCGTTGCGGCCTCCACGTCCTTGGGTGGCAGGATGCGCGGTCGGCCGCCGCGCTTGCGCAAGGTGAGCGGCACGTGGACGCGGATCGTGTCTTGCGTGGGCATCAGGCGGCGTCCTCCGTCGTGGATGTCAGCACGCTGGCCAAGGCGCCAAGCCCGTCGTGGCGCAGGTCGATGTCCATGCCGTCCTCGCCAACGGTGACCCGCGCCACCAGCAGTTGCACGACGCGCGCCTGTTCGGCCGGGATCAGCGCAGCCCACATGTCATCGAACTTCGCGAGCGTGGCGACGACGGTGTTTTCGTCGAGATCCGGGCGCTCCTTCCTCAGCGCCCGCGCCGTGCGTGCCACCACCTCGGGCGTGCGCAGCATGCGACGCACCTCCGCGATCACTGCTTCCTCGACCATCGCCGCCGGCAGCCGCTGCGGCCCGCGCAGCTCGGCCCTTGGGCGGCCACGGATCACGTCCATCGAAGTGTAGTAGCAGTACCGCTTGCCCTTGCGCCTGGTGTGGTGTGGCGTCATCGCGGCGCCGGTCTGGGTGAAGATCAGCCCCCGCAGCAGGGCCGGTGCGGCTGCACGGGTTCGCCCGGCGCGGGCATGGGTATTGCCCTTCAGAACGGCATGGGCGGCATCCCACAGCTCGGGGCTGATGATCGCCTCATGCGCGCCGGGATAGACCGCGCCCTTGTGGGTGATCTCGCCGCGATAGATGCGGTTGTGCAGCAGCTTGTAAAGCGCGCCCCTGTCGATGGGCCGCCCGCGCTTGGAACGGATGCCGCGCGCGTCCAGCTCGCGTACGACCGAAGCCGTGGTCTCTGGCCTGTGGAACGACTTCAACGACGCGCAATCCAACGCCAACCTCATCCCCAAGGGCACGCTCGCCAAGGTGCGGCTCACCATCCGCCCCGGCGGGTTCGACGACCCCGCGCAGGGCTGGACCGGGGGCTATGCCACCCGCGGCTCGACCGGGGCTGTCTATCTCAACGGCGAGTTCACCGTGCTCGAGGACCCCTATGCCCGGCGCAAGATCTTCACCCTGATCGGGCTTTACAGTCCCAAGGGTCCGGACTGGGCCAACATGGGCCGCAGCCTGATCCGGGGCATGCTGAACTCGGCGCGGGGGATCTCCGACAAGGACCAGTCGCCCCAGGCGCAGGCGGCGCGGCGGATCGGCGGCTTTGCCGATCTCGACGGGCTCGAGTTCGTCGCCCGGATCGATGTCGGTACCGATGCCATGGGCGAGGAGAAGAACGAGATCCGCGCGGCGGTGCCCCCGGATCATCGCGATTACGCCCGGATCATGGGGACGGCACCTGCCCCGATTGCGCCCTCGGGCGCGGCTTCGCCCACCGCATCGGCACCGGCCCAGACAGCCCCCGCAACCCCGGGCCGCCCGTCCTGGGCCGAGTGAGGGCCAGCCCATGCGCCTTCGTCCCCGCCAGAAACTCTTCGTGGAGCGCAGCCTCGCTGCGCTCTCGAAGAACCGCAATACGCTCGGGATCGCTCCTACCGGGTCAGGCAAGACCATCATGTTGTCCGCCGTCGCGGGCGAGATGGTCGCGGGCGGCGCAAAGGCCTGCGTTCTGGCCCATCGCGACGAGTTGACGGTCCAGAACCGGGAGAAGTTCGGCCGGGTCAATCCCAGCATCACCACCTCGGTGGTGGATGCATCCAGGAAGGACTGGTCTGGCCAGGTCACCTTCGCCATGGCGCCGACCCTGAGCCGCGATCGCAATCTCGCAGCCATGCCAAAGCTCGATCTGCTGGTGATCGACGAGGCGCATCACGCCATTGCCGAGAGCTACCGCCGCATCGTCGACCGGGTGCGGGACGCGAACCCCGAGGCCCGCATCTTCGGCGCCACCGCCACGCCGAACCGGGGCGACCGCAAGGGGCTGCGCCAGGTCTTCGACAACGTCGCCGACCAGGTCCGGCTGGGGGAGTTGATAGCATCGGGCCATCTCGTGCCGCCGCGCACCTTCGTGATCGACGTGGGCGTGCGTGAGCAACTGCAAAAGGTGCGCAAGACCGCCCTCGATTTCGACATGGGGGAGGTCGCCGGCATCATGGACCGAGCGCCTGTCACCGACGAGGTGATCCGCCACTGGCGCGAGGAGGCGGCCGGGAGGCCCACCATCGTTTTCTGTTCCACCGTCGCCCATGCCGCCCACGTCGCCGAGGCCTTCAACGCGGCGGGCATCCCGGCGGGGCTGATCCACGGCGAGCTTTCCGCCGACGAGCGCCGCAACATCCTCGCGGCCTACGCCTCGGGCGAGATCGCCGTGCTGGTCAACGTCGCGGTGCTCACCGAGGGCTTCGACCACCCGCCCACGTCCTGCGTGATCCTGCTGCGGCCCAGTTCCTGCAAGTCCACCATGATCCAGATGGTCGGGCGCGGCCTGCGCACCATCGATCCCGCGGAACACTCCGGCATCGTCAAGACCGATTG
>JALTNO010000287.1 GCA_027000645.1 Paracoccaceae bacterium
GTTCGGGAGCAGTCTCGGAGACGGGTTCGGGTGCGGCCTCGCCCGGCAGGGGCCGGGCCGCGCGCAGCACGATGCCGCTGCCCTCGCGCCGGGCCTCGACCTGGCGGGCGATCTCGCGTTCGGCGATCCGGGCGAGCATCTCGGCATCCGGCTGCGGAGGTTCAGCCCCGAAATACCGATCATCCGCAGCGAGGTCCCGGAAGTATTCGGCAATCGCCTTCATGGTCTCGAAGGAATCCTCGAACCCTTCCAGCGTGCATGAAAACGTGCCGTAGGAAACGGTCAGGACCTTGTTGCTCTGTACCATCGGATGCTCGTCCTCTAACAGTATTGTTGCCGCGGTTTACCATGTTAACAGCGACAAAAGCGGACCGAATCTATGCGCATCACCGTATCATTTTGTGGCCTGATTGTGGCCTGTTTCCAATATGGGCGCTAAATTTCCCATGTCATCGGCCATTGTTCGCAGTTTGGAACCGATAACGCTGGTTGGTGGTGGCTGGATCGGCGAAAATGACCTTGACATGGCGATATTGCGCGCGCCGAGGATCGTTGCGGCGGATGGCGGGGCGGGTGCGGTCCTGGCCGCGGGGCATGTCCCCGAGGCGGTGATCGGCGATTTCGACTCGTTGTCTCCGGCCCTGCGCGCGCGAATTCCGGCTGCGCGTCTGTTTCCGATCCGCGAACAGGACAGCACCGATTTCGACAAGGCCCTGCGCAATATCGATGCGCCGCTGATCATCGGCGTGGGATTCACCGGGGCGCGGGTCGATCATCAGCTTGCCGCCTTCAATGCGCTGGTGCGCCGCGCCGACCGGCCCTGCCTGCTGCTGGGCGCGCGCGAGGTGGTGTTTCACGCGCCTTCGCGGCTGCGGTTGGGGGTCGCGCCGGGCGAAGTGGTCTCCTTGTTCCCGATGCGGCCGGTGCGCGGGCGCTCGCGCGGGCTGGAATGGCCCATCGACGGGCTCGAGCTGGCGCCCGACGGGCGGGTGGGCACCTCGAACCGGGCGCTGGGCGAGGTGCGGCTGGAACTGGACGGGCCGGGACTGCTGGTGATGGTCCCGCGCCGGGCGCTGGACGCGGTGATCCGGGCCATCGCGCCGGGCGTGGCGCTGCCCTGAGACGCGGCCCTGCCGTGTCCCTGGCGGCGCGGGCGCTTCAGCAGTTGGGCACGTTCACCGCCAGCCCGCCCAGCGAGGTTTCCTTGTATCTTTCATTCATGTCCCGCCCGGTCTGGCGCATGGTCTCGATGCAGGCGTCGAGCGGCACGAAATGGGTTCCGTCGCCGCGCAGGGCAAGCGAGGCCGCGCTGACCGCCTTGATCGCGCCCAGCGCGTTGCGTTCGATGCAGGGCACCTGCACCAGCCCCTTCACCGGGTCGCAGGTCATGCCTAGGTGATGTTCCAGCGCGATTTCGGCGGCGTTCTCCACCTGCTCGGGGGTGCCGCCCATCACCGCGCACAGCCCGGCCGCGGCCATGGCGCTGGCGCTGCCGACCTCGGCCTGGCAGCCGGCCTCGGCGCCGCTGATCGAGGCGTTGTATTTTATCAGCCCGCCGATGGCCGCGGCGGTCAGGAGGAAGTCCTCGACCTGCGAGGGGGCGGCGCCGGGAACGTGTTCGAGGTAATAGCGCAGCACCGCCGGCAACACCCCCGCCGCGCCGTTGGTGGGGGCAGTGACCACCTGCCCGCCGGCGGCGTTTTCCTCGTTGACGGCCATGGCGTAGACGCTGATCCAGTCGTTGATCATGTGCGGTGCGGCAAGATTCGTGCCGCGTTCGGCCAGCAGCATCCGGTAGATTTCCCCGGCGCGGCGCCTGATCTTCAGCCCGCCGGGCAGGGTACCCGTCGCATTCAGGCCGCGTTCGATGCAGGCGTTCATCACCTCCCAGATGCGTGCCGTGCCGCTGGACAGGCTGGTGGCGCAGCCGCGCGCGATTTCGTTTTCCCGCTTCATCCGGGCGATGGACTTGCCGCTTTCTCGTGCCATCTCCAGCATCCGGGCGGCGGTTTCGAAGGGCCAGGGCACCGGCGGGCCGTCATTGGTGTCCCTTCCCTCGGCCAGTTCCCGTTCGGTCAGGATGAAGCCGCCACCGACCGAGTAGTAGGTTTCCTGCAGGATCACGTCGCCCTGGGCGTCGGTGGCCATGAGGATCATGCCGTTGGCGTGGCCGGGCAGGGGGCGGTCGTAGTCGAAGATTAGGTCGCGGGCGGGATCGAAGCGCAGCGCGGGCAGGTTTTCGGGATGGACCGTGCCGGCGGTGCGGATCTCGGCCAGTGCGGTCTCGGCGGCCTCGGCATCGTAGTTGTCGGGGGTAAAGCCCGCAAGGCCCAGGATCGTGGCCCGGTCGGTGGCGTGGCCCACGCCGGTGAAGGCAAGCGATCCGTGCAGGCTGGCGCGCAGCCCGGCGAAGGCGAAGGGCGAGGCGCGCATGCGGTCGAGAAACCGCGCGGCTGCCACCATCGGCCCCATGGTGTGGGAGGAGGACGGGCCGACCCCCACCTTGAACATGTCGAAGACCGACAGGAACATGTCAGGTGGCGCTCCCTTCGGGCGGTCTGGCGAGGACCGGGGCGGTGAAGGGGGTGGGCCCCAGCCCCTCGGCCTTCTGTGCGGCCTGCACCGAGGGCAGGGTTTCGAGATATTCGAGGATTCGCAGCAGGTGGGGCGTGTCGCCGGGCAGATACCAGGTGCGGTCGAAATCGCGCGGGTAGAGTGCCATCCAGCGCATCAGGCAGGCGATGTAGAAGGCCAGGACCGAGGGCTGCCCTTCGCGCAGCCAGTCGGGCGTGCCGGCTGCGACCGCGTCGAGGTGGGCCAGGTGTTCACGCAGGCGCGGGGTGAGGTTGGCGCGCAGTCCGGCCTGGGCCGCGGGGTCGGGGCCGGCGAATCTGTCCGGGTAGAACAGCATCCGCAGATCCGCATGCAGCGTGTTCGAGGTGAAGAACAGCCATTTCAGGAAAGGCCCGCGCGCGTCTTCTTGCGGGGCTGGCGCCAGCGCGCCATGGGTGTCGGCCAGCCACAACAGGATCGCCCCGGTTTCGAAGATCGGCCCCTGCGGTGTCACCAGAACCGGGATCAGCCCGGTCGGATTGAGTGCGCGGAATTCGGCGCTGCGCTGTTCGGCGCGGGCACGGTTCACGAGGACGGTCCTGTAGGGCAGGCCCATTTCCTCGAGCGCCAGCCGCACGATGAGCGAGGCATTGTCGGGGGCGTAGTGCAGGCGGTAGGGCGCGGTCATGGAACGGGTCATAGGGCGTATCCCGGGCCGTTGGAGGGCGGTTTGCGACGTTTCCTACCGGAAAGGCGGCGATGGTTCAAAGCCGGGCGCCATTCAGGGAGGGGCGCTGCCCCTCTTGCCCCGTGCCGGGGCAATTCACCCCGGAGTATTTTCGGCAGGGTCTATACCAGCTCAGTGTCTGAGCGGTTTCATTCTGCACGATTTGAGCAGGGTCTTGTAGAGGTCATTCTTGCGGTTGTTGAAGCGGAACTCGGTCTCCTTGAGG
>JALTNO010000288.1 GCA_027000645.1 Paracoccaceae bacterium
CTGCGTTACTACTGGGTGCACCGTTTCGGCCACCGCATCCGCTGGGTCTGGGCCAGCCACGTCAATCACCACTCCAGCCAGCACTACAACCTGACCACCGCCCTGCGCCAGACCTGGACCGGCACCTTCACCTTCATGATGATCGTCCGCGCGCCGCTGATCCTGCTCGGCTTTCACCCGGCAATGGTGCTGTTCGTTGGTGGGCTGAACCTGATCTACCAGTTCTGGATCCACACCGAAACGATCGGCCGGATGCCGCGCTGGTTCGAGGCAATCTTCAATACCCCCTCGCACCACCGGGTCCACCACGGCCGCAACCCGCGCTACCTGGATGCCAACTATGCCGGCGTGTTCATCGTCTGGGACCGGCTCTTCGGCACCTTCGTCCCCGAAAGCGACGACGAACGCCCCGATTACGGGCTGGTCCGCAACCTCGGCACCTTCAACCCCCTGCGGGTGGCGTTTCACGAATGGCTCGCCCTCTTCAGAGACCTGTTCCGCCCCGGCCTGACCCTGCGCGAACGCCTCGGCTATGCCTTCGGCCCGCCGGGCTGGAGCCATGACGGCTCGCGCCTGACCACCGACCAGATCAAGCGCCGCGCCGCGCGATCCCCCGATATCCGCCGATCCGGAACCGGCTGAGCCCCGCCGCCCCTTTCACCTTGCCCCAAATACTCCGGGGGTGAGGCCGCAGGCCGAGGGGGCAGAGCCCCCTCCTGCACCTCCCCTGCCCGCCGTCAGCCAGGCCGCATCACCTCCGCATGCCGCGGGCAGCTCACCAGATGATCGTTGACCATGCCCACCGCCTGCATGAAGGCATAGACGATGGTCGGCCCGCAGAACCGGAACCCGGCCGCCCGAAGGTCCTTCGAGATCCGTTCCGAAAGAGCCGTCGCCGCCGGCACCTGGTCGAGGCTTTGCCAATGGTTCACCACGGGACGCCCATCCACATATCGCCAAAGGAAACGATCGAACCCCTCGCGCGCCTCGATCTCCTGCCAGGCACGGGCGTTGGTGATGGTCGCCTCGATCTTGCCGCGATGGCGCACGATGCCCGGATCGCCCAGCAATCGCCGCACCTCCGCCTCGCCCCATCGCGCGATCACATCCGGATCGAACCCGGCAAAGGCGCGGCGAAAATTCTCCCGCTTCTTCAGAATGGTGATCCAGCTCAACCCCGCCTGAAACCCGTCCAGCACGAGCTTCTCCCAGAGCGCGCGGCTGTCGCGCTCGGGCACGCCCCATTCGGTGTCGTGATAGTCCCTGTAGATCCGCTCGGACCCGACCCAGCCGCAGCGCTCCATAGCACCCGTTCCCGCGCTATTGAACGAAATCCGATTCAAACCCGAAGCTTAACCCGCAATCAACGGATTTTCCCCAGTCTCCGGCGAAAACCGACGAACGGGGGCAGACATGGCCGACAGAGCGACGCGCCGCCAGCGACTTGCCGACATGCCGCCGGGGGGCGACAGCCCGCTGAACGCGGCGGTCGCGGCGCGTGACCGCGACATGCTGAACATGGTGGAGCACGCGATCCGGCACCGCAACTGCATGCTGGCCTTCCAGCCGGTCATGCGGGCCCGCCCCCCGCACGGCACCGCCTTTCACGAAGGGCTGATCCGGGTGCTGGACGCAACGGGACGGGTGATTCCGGCACGCGACTTCATGTCGGCCGTCGAAAACTCCGAGCTGGGGCGGGAACTGGACGGCATCGCCCTGGACATCGGCCTGCGCATGCTGGCCCGCCACCCCGATCTGCGGCTGTCGATCAACATGTCGGCGCGCTCGATCGGCTACCGGCGCTGGATGCGCGTGCTCGACCGGCATCTGGGCCGCGACGCCTCGCTGGGTCAGCGCCTGATCCTGGAGATATCGGAAAGCTCGACCATGACCGTGCCGGAACTGGTGACCGACTTCATGGACAGGTTGCACGGCCGCGGCATCGCCTTCGCGCTCGACGATTTCGGCGCCGGGCAGATCGCGCTGCGCCATTTCCGCGACTTCTTCTTCGACGCGGTCAAGATCGATGGCCAGTTCGTGCGCGGCATCCATGCCAACCCCGACAACCAGGCGCTCGCCCGGGCACTGATCGCGATAGCGCGGGAATTCGACATGCTGACCATCGCCGAATCGGTCGAGACCAAGAAGGACGCGGAATTCCTCGTCGCCAACGGCGTCGATTGCCTGCAAGGCTACCTGTTCGGCGCGCCCACCGTCCGCCCCGGCTGGGCCTCCGGCGATCCCCCGGCCCGATGTGCGGCCCGTTGATGCGCCCTGCCGTCCGCCCCCTGTGTCACCCTGGCAGTTGCTGCACCTGCAGCAATCCGCTATTCCGCCTGCATGAAGCGCGAAACGGAACGGCCGCACGCCGGCGACAGGGGCGGTGCTGTCGGGGGGTTGCGCGCGCATCATGGCAGAGGACCCTGATCACATGACCAACGTAGTTATTGCATCCGCCGCACGTACCGGTGTCGGCAGTTTTGGCGGCTCTTTCGCCAACACGCCGGCCCACGACCTGGGCCGCGCCGTTCTCGAGGCCGTCGTCGAACGCGCGGGCATCGACAAGGGCGAGGTTTCCGAAACGATCATGGGCCAGGTCCTGGCTGCCGCCCAGGGCCAGAACCCGGCCCGGCAGGCGCATGTCAACGCCGGTCTGCCGATCGAGGCCGCCGCCTGGACGATCAACCAGGTCTGCGGCTCGGGGCTGCGCTCGGTCGCGCTGGGCGCCCAGCACATCCAGCTGGGCGATGCCGACATCGTCTGCGCCGGCGGCATGGAGAACATGACCATGAGCCCCCACGCCGCGCCGCTGCGCGCCGGCCACAAGATGGGCGATCTCGGCTTCATCGACACGATGATCCGCGACGGTCTGTGGGACGCCTTCAACGGCTATCACATGGGCCAGACCGCCGAGAACGTCGCCGCCAAGTGGCAGATCAGCCGCGAGATGCAGGACGAATTCGCCGTCACCAGCCAGAACAAGGCGGAAGCCGCGCAAAAGGCGGGCAGATTCGACGACGAGATCATCCCCTTCACCATCCGCACCCGCAAGGGCGACATCGTGATGGACAAGGACGAATACATCCGCCACGGCGCCAGTATCGAATCGATGCAAAAGCTGCGCCCGGCCTTCACCCGCGACGGCACCGTGACCGCCGCCAATGCCAGCGGCATCAATGACGGCGCCGCCGCCGTCCTGCTGATGAGCGCCGAGAACGCCGAACGGCGCGGCATCGAACCGCTGGCCCGGATCGCGTCCTGGGCCACCGCCGGGGTCGATCCCTCGATCATGGGCATCGGCCCCGTCGCCGCCTCGCGCAAGGCGCTGGAAAAGGCCGGCTGGACGGTCGACGACCTCGACCTGGTCGAGGCCAACGAGGCCTTTGCCGCCCAGGCGCTGGCGGTGAACAAGGACATGGACTGGGATCCGGATATCGTCAACGTCAACGGCGGCGCCATCGCCATCGGTCACCCGATCGGCGCCAGCGGCAACCGCATCCTCAACACCCTGCTGTTCGAGATGAAGCGCCGCGGCGCGAAGAAGGGCCTTGCCACGCTCTGCATCGGCGGCGGCATGGGCGTCGCCATGTGCGTCGAGCGCCCCTGAACCCGCGATCATCCCCGCATCACCTGACAACGGGGGCGCCCTGTCCGGGCGCCCCTTTGCATTCCGGAAGAAGACAGCCCGTCGCTGCTCTGCGACAAAAAACATACCGCGGTGCGGCATTTTCTTTGGGTAATAATATTGCGCATCTGGCATTAGTTTCGTAACAGAGTTACCAACAGACGAAACAGAACGGAGGACATCATGGCAAGAGTTGCACTCGTCACCGGCGGATCGCGCGGCATAGGTGCGGCCATTTCCCGGGCCCTGAAGGCCGAGGGCTACAAGGTTGCTGCAACCTATGCCGGCAACGACGAAGCGGCTGCGAAATTCACCGACGAGACGGGGATCGGGACCTACAAGTGGAACGTGGCCGATTACGAGGCCAGCAAGGCCGGCATCGCGCAGGTCGAGGCCGATCTGGGCCCGATCGACGTGGTGGTGGCCAATGCCGGCATCACCCGCGACGCCCCGTTCCACAAGATGACCCCGCAGCAGTGGCAGGAGGTGATCGACACCAACCTGACCGGCGTTTTCAACACCATCCACCCGGTCTGGCCGGGGATGCGCGAACGCAAGTTCGGCCGGGTCATCGTGATTTCCTCGATCAACGGGCAGAAGGGCCAGTTCGCGCAGGTCAACTACGCCGCCACCAAGGCCGGCGATCTGGGGATCATCAAGTCGCTGGCGCAGGAAGGCGCGCGCGTGGGCATCACCGCCAACGCGGTCTGCCCCGGCTATATCGCCACCGACATGGTGATGGCGGTGCCTGAAAAGGTGCGCGAATCGATCATCGCACAGATCCCCGTAGGCCGTCTGGGCGAACCCGAGGAAATCGCCCGCTGCGTGGTGTTCCTTGCCGCCGACGAGGCGGGCTTCATCACCGGTTCGACCGTGTCGGCCAATGGTGGCCAGTTCTTCGTCTGAACCTCCGTTACCGCGATCATTGTTCGGGCCGGTCCCGCGGGGCCGGCCCGTTTGATCCCCGCCGCCGCGGCAGGAGGCATTCCGCATCGCTCTTGCCCGTTGCCATGGATGCGCCTAGGGCTGGAAGCAACGATCCGCCCTCAAGGGGTGCCGCATGACCAGGACCCGCGCCACCGCCATCGGATTTTCCGCCGTTCTGCTGTGGTCGCTGCTGGCCCTGCTGACCGTCGGTTCGGCACCGACGCCGCCGCTGCTGCTCAACGCCATCGCTTTCAGCATCGGCGGCGCGCTGGGGCTGATCTGGACCGCCGCCACCGGGCAACTGGCCGGCCTTGCCCGCGTGCCCCTGCGGGTTCATGCCTTCGGCGCGCTGGGCCTGTTCGGCTATCATGCGCTGTATTTCTCGGCGCTGCGCCTGGCTCCGGCGGCCGAGGCCGGGCTGATCGCCTATCTGTGGCCATTGCTGATCGTGCTGTTCTCCGGCCTGCTGCCGGGCGAAAGGCTGCGCAGCGGTCACCTCATCGGCGCCACGGCCGCCTTTGCCGGGGCGGCGCTTGTCATCGCGGGGGGCGGAGGCGGGTTCCGGATGGCCTATCTGGCCGGATACGCGCTGGCCTTCCTGTGCGCGCTGACATGGTCGGGCTATTCGGTGCTGTCGCGCCGCCTGGGCCACATCCCGACCAGTTCGGTGACCGTGTTCTGCCTGGCCACGGCCGCGGCCTCGTGGGGGCTGCATTTCGCTTTCGAGGAAACCGTCTGGCCCCCGGGCCTGCCGGGCTGGGCGGCGGCCATCGGCCTGGGGCTCGGCCCGGTTGGGGCGGCCTTCTATGTCTGGGATATCGGGGTCAAGCACGGCGACATACAGATGCTGGGCACCGCGTCCTATGCCGCGCCGCTGCTGTCCACGCTGATCCTCGTGGGCGCCGGAATCGCGGCGCCCTCATGGGCGCTGGCCGCAGCCGCCCTCCTGATCGCCGGCGGCGCGATCATCGCCGCGCGCGCCGCTCGCACCGGTTCGGGGTCGTCCTAGGAGGACAGCCTCTCGATCTCTTCCTTGAGCTTCAGTTTCTGCTTCTTGAGGGCCGCCAGCTGGAGCGTATCGATGCCCGGAGCACGTTGAAGTTCCTCAACCTCGTGATCGAGTGTCTCGTGCTTCTTCTTCAGTTCTTCCAGGTGCGCGCTCAGGCTCATGGCAATCCTCCTTTTGAACTATGGCAGTTCGAGTTGACCACATCCCCGGCGTCGAGTCACGCGAGAGGACGCACAAGTTGTGGCGAATCCGAGATATGTACGCGGCGGGGCGGAAACAACCGGGGCCGAAGGCCTTCGGAGCGCGCGGATGCGGGCGGGGCCGGTTTCACTCCCGACGCCCGGACGGCCAGGGCATGGGCGCGCCATCCCTTTGCACGGCAAGGATTTCCGGCGTGTAATCTTCGCGATCGCCCAGGTGCTGGCGGCCGCGGTGCAGGATGACGGGCGGCAACAGGCGAAAATCCGCGCGTCCCCCCTTGCGGGCGCGCAGGATGACCAGTTCGGGTGCGCGGCCGGGGCGCGCCATGAGGGGAAGCACCTCCACCGACCCCAGCCGCCCGGTGCAGCCAGCCAGCATCTCGGGCAGCCTCCCGGCGCGCTGGATCATGTGCAGGAACCCGCGCGGCGCCAGCCGCCGGGCGGCAACCACAATCCACTCCGACAACGGCGTGGCCCCGCCCAGCGCCACGCGACGCCCGGCATCGCGTGCACCGGTATGCGCGCCCGCCCGGAAATAGGGCGGGTTGGCAATGACGTGATCGAAGGAGCGATGGCGCAGCTCGCCGGGCAGATCGGTCAGGTCGGCACAGACCACCTCCATCTGCTGCCCGTTCTCCTCGGCATTGCGCCGGGCCAGCTCGGCATAGGCCGGCTGCAGCTCCACCCCGGTCAGCCGCAGCCCGCCGACCCGCGCCCCGAGGCACAATGCCGCAGCCCCTGCCCCGCAGCCGAGATCGAGAACCGTCTGCCCGGCCCGCGCCGGCACGCTGGCGGCAAGAAATACAGGATCCACCCCGGCCCGGTAGCCGCGCCGCGGCTGCCACAACTGCACCCGCCCACCCAGAAAGGCATTGCGGGTCAGTTCCTCCTGCGCGATCCGGGTCACGATCGCAAGGGAATCTCGTTGTCCCGCATCACCACCAGCGCGTCGTCGTAATCGTCATCGCGCACCATCAGGCGACGCGGGAAAGAGCCTATTCCGCCTTCGAGGACACTCATGTTTACGTCCATTGCAAAGCAGTCTATATCCTCGCCCTCGAGAAGGGCGGTTGCAAAGGCGATGACGGTCGGATCCGTGCTGCGCAAGAGTTCCTTCATGGGGATGGATCTAAAGGCAAGGCCACCGCAATGTCGAGCCTTGAAGCAGGGGCCTGATGGACACGATCACGGCAACCGGACCGCATGAGCGCCTTGCCGCGGCACTGGCTGTGGAAATGGAGGCCGTCAACGACCTGATCCGGCAGCGCATGGCATCCGAACATGCCCCGCGCATCCCCGAGGTCACCGCCCACCTGGTCGAAGCCGGCGGCAAACGCCTGCGCCCGATGCTGACGCTGGCCGCCGCAAGGCTGTGCGGCTACGAGGGCGATCATCACATCCGGCTGGCCGCGACGGTGGAATTCATCCACACCGCCACGCTGCTGCATGACGACGTGGTGGACGAAAGCGCCCGGCGCCGCGGCCGCCCCACGGCCAACCTTCTTTGGGACAACAAGTCCAGCGTCCTGGTGGGCGACTACCTGTTCTCGCGCAGCTTCCAGCTGATGGTCGAGACCGGCTCACTGCGCGTGCTCGACATCCTCGCCAATGCCTCGGCCACCATCGCCGAGGGCGAGGTGCTGCAGATGACCGCGGCCCAGGACCTGCGCACCGGGGAAGAGACCTACCTCAAGGTGGTGCGCGGCAAGACCGCCGCACTGTTCGCGGCCGCGACCCAGGTGGGCGGGGTGATCGCGGGAGCCCCTGACGATCAGGTCCGGGCGCTTCATGATTACGGCGATGCGCTGGGCATCGCCTTCCAGATCGCAGACGACCTGCTGGACTACCAGGGCGACAGCCGGGCCACAGGCAAGAACGTGGGCGACGACTTCCGCGAACGCAAGCTCACCCTCCCCGTCATCAAGGCCGTCGCCCGCGCCACCGCGGAAGAACACGCCTTCTGGCAGCGCACCATCGAAAAGGGCCGGCAGGAAGCGGGTGACCTCGACCACGCCCTGTCGCTCATGCGCAAGTACGGCACCCTCGACGCAACCCGGGACGACGCCAACGCCTGGGCCGAAAAGGCGCGACACGCCCTGACCGCCCTGCCCGAGAGCGATCTGCGCCAGATGCTGAGCGACCTTGCCGCCTACGTGGTGGCCCGCCTCAACTGACCCCGTTCTTCCCTTCATCTCGCACGAAATACTCCCGCCGGAGGCACCGCCGCGCCGCAAGGCGCGGCTGAAGGGCGTGGCCCGCTTGCGGGCCTCCGGTCATCCGCGGCACATCAGTTCGCGGCCAGCGTGACCGCCCGCACCCACCATCCCGGCTCGGCCGCCGCAATCCGCCGCGCGGCCAGGCGCGCATCCTCCATGCCGGAAAACAGCCCGAAGCAGGTCGCGCCTGAGCCGCTCATCCGTGCCAGAGCCGCCCCGGCCCCGCGCAAGACGGCCAGAACCTGCCCGACCACCGGCGCCAGCCCCACGGCCGCCTCCTGGAGATCGTTGCGCTGCCCGGCCAGCCACGTCGCGCATTCGGCAACGCCGCCGAATTCGGGCAACCGCGGCATCGGGGCCCCGTCGCGCCGCTCCAGCGCGGCGAAAACATCGGGGGTGCGCAACTCCACGCCGGGATTGACCAGCACCGTGGGCAACGGCGGAATACCATGGACCGGCTCCACCTCGTCGCCGATCCCGGACATGCGCGCACTGCTCGCCAGCAGACACACCGGCACGTCCGCACCCAGCACGGCCGGATCGGGCACGGGCAGACCGTGAACGCGGCGCAGCGCCCGAAGGGTGGCGGCGGCATCCGACGACCCGCCCCCCAGGCCCGCCGCCGCCGGAAGATGCTTTTCCAGCGTGATTTCGGCGCCTTCGGCCCCCGCCAGCCGTGCCGCACGCATCACCAGATTTCCCTCGCCCGGCGGCACCGCGCGGGCCATCGGGCCGGTGACCCGCAGCGTCACCCCCCCGGTCGCAACACGCACCCGGATCAGGTCGCCGAAATCGGCAAACGCCACCAGCGAATCGAGAAGGTGATACCCGTCCCCCCGCCGCCCCGTGACATGCAGAGTCAGGTTGACCTTCGCCGGGGCAAGTTCCTCAGCGAAGACCTCACCTGTCGCCATTGGCAACCTTCACCAGTGGCGGCGCGCCCTCCGAAGCCAGAACCGCGTCCAGCCCGATCTCCAGCTTGCGGCGGATGCGTTCGGGATCGGCCTCGCCGTCGCCGCCGTCCTCGGGAATGAAGGACAGCGCCCGGCGCCACTGGAACCGTGCCTCGCGCTTGCGCCCCACCGCCCAGTAGACATCGCCGAGGTGGTCGTTGACCACCGGATCCACCGGCATCAGTTCCACCGCGCGCTCCATGTGACCGACCGCCTCTTCGTAACGGCCAAGACGGAACAGGGCCCAGCCGAGGCTGTCCACGATATAGCCGCTGTCGGGGCGGGCGGCGACGGCGCGCTCGATCAGCGACAGCGCCTCGTCCAGATCGGCCTGCTTCTCGACCATCGAATAGCCCAGGTAGTTCAGCACCTGCGGCTGATCCGGGCTGAGTTCCAGCGCCTTGCGGAAATCGGCCTCGGCCTTCTCCCACTGGTCCAGCCGCTCATAGCCGATCCCGCGGGCATAATACAGGAACCAGCGGTTGTCGGATCCTTCCGGGCTGAGCTTCAGCGCCTTGTCATAGGCCTTCACCGCGTCCGCATAGTTTTCCTGCTGCCGCAGAAGATCCCCCAGCGAGGAGTAAACCTGCGGCTGATCCGGGTAATCGCGCGCAAGCTGTTCCAGAACCTCCACCGCCGCATCCGGCTTGCCCGCACGCCGCAGCACCTCGGCCCGGCCCAGCTCGGCGGCAAAATGTTCGGGGCTGTCGGGCGGCACGCGCTTGAAGGCCGCTTCGGCAAGGTCGAGCTGGCCGAGACTTTCCAGCAGATCGGCGGCCAGAAGCATCGCCTCCACATGGCCGGCATCCAGATATTCCGCCAGGCGCGCATATAGCAGCGCATATTCGTCGGACGCGTCCCCGCGCAACGCGGCACCCACCGAGTAGAACACCTCGGCAATGCCCTCGCGCGGCGAAGAGATCACGTCGAAGGGCAGCCTTTCGCCCGACTTCAGCCGTTCGGCCAGCCGCGCCACCGCCGGATCGGCGCCGCCAAGCGCATCGTCCAGCATCTTCAGCGCCGCGTCCGCCCGACCCAGTTGCGAGAGGATTTCGGCCCGCGCCACCACCGCGCGGCGGGAAAACAGCGACTGCCGGCCGTTCTTGCCGGAAAACACCGCCTCGGCCCCCTCGAAATCGCCCACCGACGCCAGCGCCAGCGCCTTGTGATACAGCGCGAAGCCGCGCACGCCATTTCGCGTCGCCACCTTCTCGAACTGGGTGATCGCGGCCGAGACCGTGCCGCTTCCCATCATCGCCCATCCCTGCACCAGGCCATCGACCAGCGGACCGATGCCGCCCGACTCCCGGCCCAGCCGCCCGAGAAGATCGTCATAGCGGTCCTCGGCGGCAAGGCTGGCCGCGATGACCATGTTGGCCATCTGGTTGTCCAGACCCAGCCCCTCCATCCGCTGCGCCACGGCCAGGGCCTTGTCGAACCGCCCCAGCGCCACCAGCGACAGGATCTCGTTCTCGAGAAAGCGCGGATTGTCGGGATCGTATTGCAGAACCTGTTCGAAATAGCGGGCGGCAGCGGCGAAATCGCTTTCGAACACGGCCTGGCGCCCTGCCAGGTAGGCACCCGACATGCTTTGCGCCACGGCCAGGGGCGGCAGAACCAGAGACAGAGCGGTTGCGGCCAGGGCCGCTCGTCGGAAAATCGATGACACGGGAAGGAACCTGCTTTTCGTCATGAACTGAATCACAAGCTAGGTCTTCTCGGCCCGACAGGCAATGGCCGGTACCCGCGCAGTCCCGGCCATTGCCGCCCTTGTGACCTACATGTTGGGATAGTTCGGCCCGTCCCCGCCCTGGGGCGTGGTCCAGTTGATGTTCTGGCTGGGGTCCTTGATGTCGCAGGTCTTGCAGTGCACGCAGTTCTGGAAGTTGATGACGAAGCGCGGCGCCTGCCCCTCTTCCTCAATCACCTCGTAGACGCCTGCCGGGCAGTATCGCTGCGCCGGTTCGGCGTATTTCGGCAGGTTGACCCGGATCGGCACCTCGGGATCGGCCAGCTTCAGATGGCAGGGCTGGTTTTCCTCGTGGTTGGTGAACGAGAACGACACGTTGGTCAGCCGGTCGAAGCTGATCCTGCCGTCGGGCCTGGGATAGTCGATGGGCTTGTGCCGCTCGGCCGGCTCGGTGGCCTCGGCATCGGTCTTGCCATGGCCCAGCGTGCCGAACAGAGACAGGCCGAAAAGCTGGTTGGTCCACATGTCGAACCCGCCCAGCGCCAGGCTGGGCAGCATCCCCCATTTCGACCACATCGGCTTGACGTTGCGCACGCGTTTCAGATCCTTGCCGATGTCGCCCTCGCGCACGGCCTCTTCATAGGCGGTCAGCTCGTCCGAGGCGCGCCCGGCCAGGATCGCCTCATGCGCGGCCTCGGCGGCGGCAATGCCCGACAGCATGGCGTTGTGGTTGCCCTTGATGCGCGGCACGTTCACCATCCCCACCGAGCAGCCCAGCAGCGCCGCCCCCGGCATCACCATCTTCGGCATGGATTGCCAGCCGCCCTCGGATATCGCCCGCGCGCCATAGGCCACGCGCTTGCCGCCCTCGAGCAGCTCGGCCACCATCGGGTGGTGCTTGAAGCGCTGGAACTCCATGTAGGGGTAGAGCCAGGGGTTGGCGTAGTTGAGGTGGACGACGAAGCCCACATAGACCTGGTTGTTGTCGAGGTGGTAGATGAACGACCCGCCCCCGGCGTTCTTGCCCAGAGGCCAGCCCATCGTGTGCACGACCGTCCCTTCGCGGTGCCGGGCCGGGTCGATCTCCCAGATCTCCTTCATGCCGATGCCGAACTTCTGCGGCTCCTTGCCGGCGCTCAGGTCGTATTTCGCGATCAGCTCCTTGGCCAGCGAGCCGCGCACGCCCTCGCAGATGAAGACATACTTGCCGTGCAGCTCCATTCCGGGTTCGTAGTTCGGCCCCGGCGTGCCGTCGGGGTTGCGGCCGAACTCGCCGGCGACCACGCCCTTCACCTCGCCGCCCTCGCCATAGACAAGCTCGGAACAGGCCATGCCGGGGAAGATCTCGACCCCCAGCGCCTCGGCCTGTTCGGCCATCCAGCGGCAGACATTGGCCATGCTGACGATATACTTGCCGTGGTTCGACATCAGAGGCGGCATCGGCCAGTTGGGGATGCGCATCGCGCCAGCCTCGCCCAGCATGTAGAAGCGGTCCTTTTTCACCGGCACGGTGATTGGCGCGCCGCGGTCCTTCCAGTCGGGGATCAGCCGATCCAGACCGCAGGTGTCCAGCACCGCCCCCGACAGGATGTGTGCGCCAACCTCGGAGCCCTTCTCGAGCACCACCACGTTCAGATCGGCGTCGAGCTGCTTGAGGCGGATCGCCGCCGAAAGCCCGGCCGGGCCGGCCCCGACGATCACCACGTCGTATTCCATCGCTTCGCGTTCTATCCCGGACATCGCGGCGCTCCCTCGCTGAACCGTCCCCCGACCCCGCGGGGGCTCAATTTCGCTTCGCGGTTGGATAACGTTTGCTGCACCGCAACGTCAATCGAAACCATGCGGCACAGGGAGACATGACCGGGCCGGGCCATGGCCGGACCCGGCGGGTGACGGGGGCCCGTTTGCGCCTTTCTCTTGCATTCCGCCCCCCGATTGAGTCAGGAATGACCCGACCCGGACACTCGCCCCGTTGCGACACGCAACGGGGCCAGAGGCAATTGATGGACCAGGACAGAATGGAAAAGATCCCGATGACCCCGGCGGGCTATGCCGCGCTGGAAGCAGAACTGAAGCAGCTCAAGTCCGAAGAGCGGCCGGCAATCATCAAGGCGATTGCCGAGGCCCGCGAACACGGTGACCTGTCGGAGAATGCCGAGTACCATTCCGCCCGCGAAAAACAGTCCTTCATCGAGGGCCGGATCAAGGAGCTGGAAGGCATCCTGGGCCGCGCCGAGGTGATCGATCCGGCCTCGCTGAACGGGGCGATCAAGTTCGGCGCCACC
>JALTNO010000289.1 GCA_027000645.1 Paracoccaceae bacterium
GCGGTGGCGCAGAAGCCGGCAGATGACCTTGACCGTGGTGGACTTGCCCATGCCGTTGCGCCCCATCAGCGCCAGCACCTCGCCCGCCTCGAGGCGAAGATGCACGTCGAAAAGCGCCTGGCTGGGCCCGTAGAAGGCCGAGACGTTGGCAAGCTTGAGCAGGCTCATGCCGCGTCCTCCTCGCCCAGATAGGCGCGGCGGACCTCCGGGTTGGCACGGATCTCGTCCCCCGTTCCGGTGGCGATCACCTTGCCATAGACCAGCACGCTGATCCGGTCGGCCAGCGCAAACACCGCGTCCATGTCGTGTTCCACCAGCAGGATCGGTGCCTCGTGACGCAGCTCGTTCAGAAAGCCGGTCAGGCGCAGCGACCCTTCCGCGCCAAGCCCCGCCATCGGTTCGTCCATCAGGAACACCCGCGGCTTCAGCGTCAGCGCCACGGCGACTTCCAGCTGCCGGCGCTGCCCGTGCGACAGGTCGGCGGTGCGCCAGGCGGCGAAGTCTTCAAGCCCAACCTGCTGCAGCGCGTCACGGGCGGCGTCCAGCAGGGCCCGGTCCCGCATCACCGGGCGGAAGAACCGGAACACCCGCCCGCGCCGGCCCAGCGCGCCCAGAACGGCGTTCTGCAGCACCGTAAGCCCCATCGCCAGCGACGAGATCTGGAATGTCCGTCCCAGGCCCAGCCGCGCCCGCGCCACGGTATCGAGGGCGGTCACGTCGCGCCCCTCGAACAGGATGGAGCCCGAATCGGGGGCGATATTGCCGGCGATCTGCTTGATGAGCGTCGATTTTCCGGCCCCGTTCGGGCCGATCAGGGCGTGGATCTCGCCCGGGCGCAGGTCCAGTGAAACCTCTTCGCTGGCCACCACGGCGCCGAAGCTCTTGCACAGGTTGCGGATTTCCAGGATCGGCTCAGTCATGGGCGACCTCCCGCCCCGCCAGCAGCCCGATCAGGCCGCCGCGGGCGAACAGCACCACGCCCAGAAGCAGCGCGCCAAGATAGATGTGCCAGTATTCGCTGAGCCCGCCGAGGACATTTTCCAGCACGATGAACAGCGCCGCGCCGGCAACCGGGCCGTAGAGGCGCCCGACGCCGCCAAGGATCACGAAAACCATGATCTCGCCGCTGGTCTGCCAGCTGAACATCGTCGGGCTCACGAAACGGTTGAGATCGGCAAACAGCGCTCCGGCCAGCCCGGTGATCGCCCCCGAGATCGTGAAGGCCGCCAGCCGCAGCCGATAGACGCCGATGCCCACGGTCTGCACCCGCTCCTGGTTCTGGCGCGCGGCGACAAGTGCCAGCCCGAAGGCGGATTTCGCCAGTCGCGACATGAAGAACAGGACGGCCAGGAGAATCGCAAAGCACAGGGCGAAGAACTGGATCGGGTCCAGCGTGTTCAGCCCCGGAAATTCGTTGCGGACATAGATCGACAGGCCGTCCTCGCCGCCATAGGCCGGCCAGCTGATGGCGAAATAGTAGAACATCTGCCCGAAGGCCAGCGTGATCATGATGAAATAGACCCCCGTCGTGCGCAGGCTCAGCGCACCGACGGCAAGTGCGCCCAGCGCGCTGAAGACGATGGCGGTCAGCCAGATCACCGGCATGGATTTCGTGCCCTCGATCAGGATGGGCCATTCCATGAGCGGTTCGTAATCCTGCGCCTGGCTGGCAAGGATGCCCATGGCATAGCCGCCGATGCCGAAGAACATCGCGTGGCCGAAGCTGACCATCCCGCCCAGCCCCAGCGCCAGGTTCAGCCCCACTCCGGCCAGGGCAAGGATGACCACGCGGGTCGCCAGGGTGATCGTGAACGGCTCATCCGTCCACCATGCCCAGAGCGGCACCGCCAGCAGCACGGCCAGGATGGCGGCATTGATGAGGGGTTCGCGCCGCATCTCAGTCGCTCCCGTAAAGGCCGGTGGGGCGTATCAGCAGGATGACCGCCATGAGGATGTAGATCGACATGGAGGCCAGCGCCGATCCGATCGTGGTCGCCGAGGAGGGGTCGAGAAAGGCGCCGAAGGCAACCGGCAGCAGGAACCGGCCCAGCGTGTCGGTCAGACCCACCAGGATCGAACCGACAAGCGCGCCCTTGATCGACCCGATCCCGCCGATCACGATGACGACGAAGGCAAGGATCAGCACCGGCTCGCCCATGCCGACCTGCACCGACTGGATGGCGCCCACCAGCGCGCCGGCGAAGCCGGCCAGCGCGGCGCCCAGCGCGAAGACGATGGTGTAAAGCGCCGAGATGTTGACCCCCAGCGCGCCGATCATCTCGCGATCGGCCTCGCCCGCGCGGATGCGGATGCCGATGCGGGTCCAGCGGATCAGCGCGAACAGCCCCGCCGCCACCGCCAGCCCGATGCCGATGATCGCCAACCTGTAGGCCGGGTACTGGATGCCGCCTGGCAGGGTGACGGGGCCGGCCAGCCATGACGGCACGTCGAGATAGAGCGGGAACGAGCCGAAGACCCACCGCGTGCCCTCGGAAAAGATCAGGATCAGGGCGAATGTCGCCAGCACCTGGTCGAGGTGATCCTTGTCATAGAGCCTGCGGATCATCGCCACCTCGACGATCGCCCCGGCCGCCGCCGCCGCGACGAGGCTGGCCGCCAGGCCCAGCAGGAACGATCCCGTGGCCCCGGCCACCGCAGCCGCCGCAAAGGCGCCGACCATGTAGAGCGAGCCATGCGCGAGGTTGATCAGCCCCATCACCCCGAAGATCAGCGTCAGCCCGGCCGCCATCAGAAACAGCATGACGCCGAACTGAAGCCCGTTCAGGACCTGCTCGATGAACAGAAGTATCGACATTCGCCTGCAAACCTGCGCGACCCGGCGGGCAGGGTGATCCTGCCCGCCGAAGTCATGTCATTACATCTTGCACTCTTTGGCATAGACGTCGGTGTGGTCCTTGCTGGCCACCCCGATGATGCGGTTGGTCACGATATCGCCTTCCTTGACCACTTCGCGCATGTAGATGTCCTGGATCGGGTGATTGTTGGTGTTGAAGCGGAACTTGCCGCGCACCGACTGGAAATCGGCAGCTTTCAGCGCCGCGCGGAAGGCATCCGCGTCCTTCACGTCGGCCTTTTCCAGCGCCGAGGCGATCAGAAGGCCCGTGTCATAGCCCTGCGCCGCGTAGAGCGAAGGCAGCCGGCCATATTCGGCCTGGAAGGTTTCCACGAACTTGCGGTTGGCCGGGTTGTCGATGTCCTTGGACCAGTGCGAGGTGTTCTTCACCCCCAGCGCGGCATCGCCGATGGCCTTGAGGATGCCCTGGTCAAAGCTGAAGGCCGGGCCCATCACCTGCTTGTCGGCGCCCGAGGCGGCGTATTGCTTCATGAAGGCGATGCCCATGCCGCCAGGCAGGAAGTAATAGACCATGTCGGCATCGGATGCCTTGATCTGGGCGATCTCGGCGGCATAGTCCTTCTGCCCCAGCTTGGTATAGACCTCGTTGGTCACCGTGCCCTTGTAGAAGCGCTTGAAGC
>JALTNO010000290.1 GCA_027000645.1 Paracoccaceae bacterium
GGGGTGGTGCGGGTGATGCCGGGCTTTCTGAAGGCGCTGACCGTGATCGGCACGGCGGCGATGCTGTGGGTGGGCGGCGCGATCATCCTGCACGGGCTGGCAGAGTTGGGCGTCGAGGCCCCGGTGCATCTGGTCGAAAGCTGGTCGCAGGCGGTGGCGCAGCTTGTGCCGGAGGGGCTGCGCGCCGCGGCCGAATGGACGACCGGGGCGGCGCTGAGCGGGCTGTTCGGGCTGGCGCTGGGGCTGGTGCTGGTACCCGTGGCGCAAAAGCTGCTCGTGCCGCTGTGGCGAAGGGCGAAAGGGGCGGGCGAAACCTGATCCGGCCGCGCCGGGGGCCGGGCGGATCAGCGGGCGATGACGATATCGGCCCGCAACCCGCCCAGGCGGTCGCTTTCGCCCAGCCGCAGGGTGCCGCCATGGGCACGCGCGATATCCAGCGCGATGGCCAGCCCCAGACCGACTCCGCCCCCCCTGTTCTGGTTGCGGGCCGGGTCGAGGCGGATGAAGGGCCGGGTGGCCTCGACCCGCGCGTCGGGGGGAATGCCGGGGCCGTCATCCTCGACCCGGATGCGCAGCGAGCGGTCGGTCAGCACCACCGAGACCTCGGCCCGGCTGCCATGGCGCACGGCATTTGCCAGCAGGTTCTCGACCGCGCGCCGGATCGCCAGCGGCCGCAGGGGCAAGGTGCCCTCGCCGCTTTTCTCGACCAGTTCCACGGGTTTGCCCGCGCGCCGGGCATCGGCGACGATCCGGTCCACCAGGTCGAGGGGATCGACGGTTTCGGGCGCGCCCTCGGCCGTGCCGCGGGAGAAATCGAGGAAGGTGTCGACCAGCCGCTGCATGTCGTCCACGTCCCGCATCAGGGGGGCCGCGTCTTCCTCGTCCAGCATCGACAGGCCCAGCTTGAGCCGGGTCAGCGGCGTGCGCAGGTCGTGGCTGACCCCCGACAGCATCAGCGTGCGCTGTTCGAGGTGGCGTTCGATCCGCGCGCGCATGTCCAGGAAGGCGTTGCCGGCGGCGCGCACCTCGATGGCGCCCGAGGGTGCGTAGGGTACGGTGCGGCCGCGCCCGAAGGCCTGCGCCGCATCGGCCAGCCGCTTGATCGGGCGCAGCTGGTTGCGCAGGTAGAGATAGGCGATCACCGCCATCAGCATTCCGAAGAAGATGGTGATGACGATCAGCTGATGTGGCGCCGCGGCCGTCACCCGCCGCCGGCCGATGGTCACCTCGGCCGGGCCGAAGCGGGTGTCCACATACAGCAGCACCACGAGGTTGTCGGGGAAGGCGACCGAAAGCGTCGCCGGCACCAGCCGGCGCAGGGTGTCGCGGACGATGCGTGCGGAATAGTCGAACCAGCGAATCATGTCCTGCGGCGGCACTTCGGCCGGGGCGACGAAGCGGACCTTCATCTGCAGCGCCTCCAGAACCGGTTTCATGCGGGCAATGGCGGTTTCCCGGTCCGGGGCGGCGCGCATCTCGGCCTCGATCAGGCGCAGCTCGCGGGTGATGGTCAGGGTCATCTGCGTGGTGACGTCTTCCAGATCCTGACGGATGAAGGTCACCGACACCACCAGCTGCAGGGTGATGATCGGCGCGATCAGGATCAGCGCCGCGCGGGCATAGAGACTGCGCGGAACATAGCGTTTGAGCCACCGCAACGACATGGGCTAAGCCTAAGGCGCCGGAGCGCAAACCGGAACCGGTTTTCGCGCCCGCCCACCCAGGCCAGGCAGGAGAGCGCAGGATGACAACCCCTCCAGACGATTTCGATCCCCGCCCGGGCGAGGCGGTCGAGCTGGCCCCCGGCATCCGCAGGGTGCTCGCCCCCAACCCTTCGCCCATGACCTGGCGGGGCACCAATACCTACCTGATCGGCACGCGCGAACTGGCGGTGATCGATCCCGGCCCGGAGATCGAGGCGCATCTGGAAGCGATTCTTGCCGCTCTGCGCCCCGGGCAGCGCATCACCCATATCATCGTCACCCATACCCATGTGGATCATTCGCCGCTGGCCCGCCCGCTGGCCCGGCGGACCGGGGCGCCGGTGCTGGCCTATGGCGGCCCCGACGCGGGGCGCAGCGCGGTCATGTCGCGGCTGGCCCGCTCCGGCCTGGCCGGCGGGGGCGAGGGGATCGATGCCTCGTTCCGGCCCGACGCCACGCTTTCCCATGGCGAACGCATCGCCGGCGACGGGTGGGAGCTGGAAGTCATCCACACGCCCGGCCATCTGGGCAACCACATCGCGCTGGCCTGGGAGGGGGCGTGTTTCACCTCCGATCACGTCATGGGCTGGGCCAGTTCGCTGGTCTCGCCGCCCGATGGCGACCTGACCGATTTCATGACCTCCTGCCGCGATCTGCGGGCGCGCCGGTGGGAGGTGTTCCACCCCGGCCACGGCGCGCCGGTGGAGGACCCGGCGGGCCGGCTCGACTGGCTGATCGAGCACCGCCTGGGGCGCGAGGCTGCCATTCTTGCCGCCCTTGCCGACGGCCCGGCCACGGCCGGCGAGCTGGCGGCGCGGATCTATACCGATGTGCCGGCCGCGCTGCTGGGTGCGGCCGAACGCAACGTCTTTGCCCATCTAGTTGACCTGGCAGGGAAAAACGCCGTTGCACCAGAGCGGGAACTGTCCATTTCGGCCCGTTTCGCGCGGCAGGCCTGACCCGGTCCGATGGCGCCCCGGCGGCGGGATGCGAAACCGGCAAATTTTTTGTCGCTTCCCTCTGGACGACCCAAATTCCTGTTGCTATATCGCCGTCACCGTTCCGGCGTAGCTCAGCGGTAGAGCAGTTGACTGTTAATCAATTGGTCGCAGGTTCGATCCCTGCCGCCGGAGCCAACCCTTCCCATACCAAAGCAGTTCCACCCGGATCAGTTCTGCCGCAATCGCGCGGGAGCGCCGCCCTTCAGCATGCCGGTCACCGTCGTGCCGGTGACGCGGATCAGGTCGTCGCCCGCCCCGCCGAGGATGTCGCCATCGAAGGTGCCCGAAAGGCTGCGCAGCACGTCATCGCCGCCCTGGACGACGCCCGTTGCCGCAGGTCGAGATCATGCCCTCGATCAGGAACCGCTGCGCCTCCGCACCGGCGTCCACGAGCCCCGGCGCTCCTACGCCTTGCCGGTCAGCGCATCCAGCACCCGCGCCCAGCTGCGGATGCCCTTGTGAAAGCTCTCGAGGTCGTATTTCTCGTTGGGCGAGTGGATGGCGTCATCCTCGTTGGCGAAACCGATCAGCATCGCATCCATCCCCAGGATGTCCCTGAAATATCCGGCAATCGGGATCGACCCGCCCATGCCGACGATCACCGCCTCGCGGTTCCATTCCTCCGACAGCGCCCGGCGCGCGGCCTCGAATTCGGGGCGGTCGGTGTTCATCACCGCCGCCTTCGAGCCGTCGAGGTCGTTGTCCCAGCTCACCCGCGCATCCACCGACAGCCGCGCCTCGACATGGGCGCGGATCTTTTCGCGCAGGCGGTCGGGATCCATGTCGCCCACCAGCCGGCAGGTGATCTTGCAATGGGCCTCGGCCGGGATCACCGTCTTGGTGCCGGCGCCGGTATAGCCGCCCCACATGCCGTTGACCTCCAGCGTCGGGCGCGCCCATTGCTGCTCCAGCGTCGAATAGCCCTTCTCGCCATGGGGCACGGTCAGGCCCACCGATTCGAGATAGCTTCGTTCGTCGAAGCCGCAGCTTTCCCACTGGCGCCTGAGCTCTTCCGGCACCTCGTGCACGCCCTCATAGAAGCCCTCCACGGCGACGCGCCCGGTTTCGGGGTCGTGGAACGAGGCGACGATGCGCGCCATCTCGTGCAACGGGTTCAGCGCCGGGCCGCCGTAATGGCCCGAATGCAGGTCGATGCGCGGCCCGTGGATGGTGAATTCGTCCTTGAGCATCCCGCGCAGCTGCCCGGCGATCGAGGGCACCCCCGGAGCCACCATCGCCGTGTCGCAGATCAGCGCCAGATCGGCGCGCAGTTCCCCGGCGTTTTCGTGCATGAACGGCACCAGCGAGGGCGAGCCCGATTCTTCCTCGCCCTCGAAGAAGAAGGTGATCCGGCAGGGCAGACGGCCATGAACGGCCTGCCACGCCCGGCAGGCCTCGACAAAGGTCATCAGCTGCCCCTTGTCGTCACTTGCCCCTCGCGCGCGGATCACTTTGCCGTGCGCGCTGTCCTCGATTGCGGGGTCGAAGGGCGGCCGGGTCCACTGCTCGAGCGGGTCCACGGGCTGCACGTCGTAGTGGCCGTAGAACAGAAGATGCGGCCCGTCGCCATCGACATGGCCCACCACCATCGGCCGGCCCGGCGTTTTCCGCTTTTCCGCCTTGATGCCAATGGATTGCAGGTCGGAGACAAGCCAGTCCGCCGCGCGGTCGCAGTCGTCCGCATGGGCCGGATCGGTCGAGATGGAAGGGATGCGCAAGAGCGTCTTCAGCCGCTCGATCGCGGCGGGAAGGTCATCGTCGATGCGCGTCAAAACGTCATCAAGAAACATGTAGTCCTCTGCCTCGGGGAATGTTATTGCGAGGCGACCCTATCAGCGTGTGCGACGGTGTCCAGTTCGGTTGATCCGGATCATCGAAGCCGGAAACGCGCACCACTAGCAAACCGGGAATTGATCGAAGCGCGCGAACGTAGTAAGCATTCAAGAATTCATGAAACTGAATGCGACGCGGCGCGCGCGTCGAACGAGGGCGGAAGGCCCGAACCAGAAATGGAGGAGCCGGTGGACTATACCGCGAAACTCGACGCCGCCATCAACCGCCTGCACGAGGAGGGACGCTACCGGACCTTCATCGACATCGAGCGCCGCCAGGGCCATTTCCCGCGTGCCGTCTGGACGCGCCCGGACGGGACGAAGAAGGAAATCACCGTCTGGTGCGGCAACGACTATCTGGGCATGGGGCAGAACCCGGTGGTGCTGGCCGCCATGCACGAGGCGCTGGACGCCACCGGCGCCGGCTCGGGCGGCACCCGCAACATTTCCGGCACCACCGTCTATCACAAGCGGCTCGAGGCCGAGCTGGCCGACCTGCATGGCAAGGAGGCGGCGCTTCTGTTCACCTCCGCCTATATCGCCAACGACGCGACGCTTTCGACCCTGCCCAAGCTGTTTCCCGGCCTCATCATCTATTCGGACGAGCTCAACCACGCCTCGATGATCGAGGGCATCCGCCGCAACGGCGGCGCCAAGCGCGTGTTCCGCCACAACGACGTGGCGCATCTGCGCGAGCTGCTTGAGGCCGACAACCCCGACGCGCCCAAGCTGATCGCCTTCGAGTCGGTCTATTCCATGGATGGCGATTTCGGCCCCATCGAGGCGATCTGCGATCTGGCCGACGAATTCGGCGCGCTGACCTATATCGACGAGGTGCATGCCGTGGGCATGTACGGCCCCCGCGGCGCTGGCGTGGCCGAGCGCGACCGGCTGATGCACCGGCTCGACATCATCAACGGCACCCTGGCCAAGGCCTTCGGCGTGCATGGCGGCTATATCGCGGCAAGCGCGAAAATGGTCGATGCCATCCGCTCCTACGCGCCGGGCTTCATCTTCACCACCTCGATCCCGCCGGCGGTGGCCGCGGGGGCCGCCGCCTCGGTCGGGTGGTTGAAGGAACACCCGGAAATCCGTGAAAAACATCAGGAACATGCACGGATCCTCAAGATGCGCCTGAAGGCGCTGGGCCTGCCGATCATCGACCACGGGTCGCATATCGTTCCGGTCATCGTCGGCGATCCGGTGCATACCAAGCAGCTCAGCGACATGCTGCTCGAGGATTTCGGCATCTACGTGCAGCCGATCAACTTCCCCACCGTTCCGCGCGGGACCGAGCGGCTTCGCTTCACCCCCTCGCCGGTGCACGGACCGGGGGAAATCGATGCGCTGGTGCGGGCGATGGACCAGCTGTGGTCGCACTGTGCGCTGAATCGCGCCGAACTCGCCGGCTGACCTCACTTTTCCGTGCGAATCGCTTGCGCTGTGATAGAGTTGCAGCCAGAACACGGCGCAAGAGAGTCGTGTCGGTTCTGGCGCGTCATGTCGGAACATGGGGATCGGCAGGCACTATGGGGCAGCGGGGATGATCAAGCGCAAGTTCCAGCGCAAACCGGAGGCGGAAGAGGTCAGGGGCCCCAGGGGCTTCGATGATTTCGAGACCCGCCTTGGCGATCTGATGCGCGGGGAACGGGCGACGCTGGGGAAGTCGCTGCTTGACGTCCAGCGCGACCTGCGGATCAAGGCCAGCTACATCGCGGCGATCGAAAACGCCGACCCGTCGGTGTTCGACACCCCCGGTTTCGTTGCCGGCTATGTCCGCTCCTACGCGCGGTATCTGGGCATGGATCCCGAGGAAGCCTTCGACGCCTTCTGCCGGGAAAGCGGCTTCTCGGTCGGTCACGGGCTGTCGCCCAAGGCGTCGGGCCGGCGCCGGGACGAGACGTCCGGGCGGGGGACGTCCGGCGCCCGCGGCACCCCGGCCGAGCCGTTTCTCGGCACGCGCACGCCTTTCGTCCCCGAAGACGAGGGTTTCTTCAGCCGGATCGAGCCGCGCGCCATCGGCTCGGCGCTGGTTCTTCTGATGCTGATCGGCGGGATCGGCTACGGCGGCTGGGCGGTGCTCAAGGAAATCCAGCAGGTGCAGCTTGCGCCGGTGGACCAGGCCCCGGTGGTTCTGACCGATCTCGATCCGCTTGACGGCGCGCTGTCGCCGGCCTCCGGCGGGGCGGAGGACCCGGCGGCCGCAGCCGCCTCGGCAAGGGCGCTGGACCGGCTGTATCGGCCGCAGGCGCTGGACCTGCCGATTCTCGTGGCGCGCGATGCGCCGATCTCGACGCTGGATCCGCGCAGCGTGGGCACCTTCCGCGCGCCCGAACCGCCGCGGGTGCAGCGGACGGCCGAGCAGCAGCGCCCGGCCGAATCGGTGCCGCAGGTGGTCGAGCCCGAGGCGCCCGCGCTTGCCATCGTGGCCGTGCGCCCGTCATGGGTGCGGGTCAGCGCCGCCGACGGCACGGTGATCTTCGAGGGCATCATGGAGGGCGGCCAGAGCTGGGAGGTTCCGACCATGGAAGACCCCCCGACCCTGCGCGCGGGCGAATCGGGGGCGGTCTATTTCGCCGTGAACGGCAGGCATTACGGCCCCGTGGGCCGGCGCGGCGTAGTCACCTCGAACCTGCCGCTGTCGGTCGAGGCGGTGACCGAACGTTTCCAGCTGGCCGATCTTGAGAAGGACCGCGACCTGGCGCGCATGGTGGCCGAGGCCGAAACCGCCGAACCCGCCGCAGACTGACTGCCACATGCCGGCGGCATTGCGCAGGGCACGGGCGCGGCGTATCTAGCGGCAGCATTGCGCAACCAACCGGACCGGTCTCCATGTCTCACGATCACCTGCGCCCCTGGCGCACAATCCAGCGCCGCCCGTCGCGCCAGATCATGGTCGGCAACGTCCCCATCGGCGGCGACGCGCCCATCGCCGTGCAGACCATGACCAACACGCCGACCACGGATGTCGCCGCCACCTTGGCACAGGTCCACGCGGCGGCCGGGGCGGGGGCCGATCTGGTGCGGGTTTCGGTGCCCGACGAGGCCTCGTCGCGGGCGCTGCGCGAGATCGTCGCCGAAAGCCCGGTGCCGATCATCGCCGACATTCACTTCCACTATCGCCGCGGCATCGAGGCGGCCGAGGCGGGCGCAGCCTGCCTGCGGATCAATCCCGGCAATATCGGCGAGCAATCCCGCGTGCGCGAAGTGATCTCGGCCGCACGCGAGCATGGCTGCGCGATCCGCATCGGCGTCAATGCCGGCAGCCTGGAACGCCACCTTCTGGAAAAGTACGGCGAACCCTGTCCCGAGGCGATGGTGGAAAGCGCGCTCGACCACATCCGCATTCTGGAAGAGCACGATTTCCACGACTACAAGATCAGCGTGAAGGCCTCGGACGTGTTCCTTGCGGCGGCGGCCTATCAGGGCATTGCCGAGGCGACGGATGCGCCGATCCATCTTGGCATCACCGAGGCCGGCGGGCTCGTCTCGGGCACGATCAAGAGCGCGATCGGCCTTGGCAACCTGCTGTGGGCGGGGATCGGCGACACCATCCGGGTCTCGCTCTCGGCCGATCCGGTGGAGGAGGTGAAGGTCGGCTTCGAGATCCTGAAATCCCTGGGCCTGCGCCATCGTGGCGTCAACATCATCTCCTGCCCCTCCTGCGCGCGGCAGGGCTTCGACGTGATCCGCACGGTGGAGGAACTCGAACGCCGCCTGTCCCACATCCACACGCCGCTGAGCCTGAGCATCATCGGCTGCGTGGTCAACGGCCCGGGCGAGGCGCTGATGACCGATATCGGCTTCACCGGCGGCGGGGCGGGAAGCGGCATGGTCTATGTGGCCGGCCGCTCCGATCACAAGCTGTCCAACGAACGGATGATCGACCATATCGTCGAACTGGTCGAGAAACGCGCCGCCGAGATCGAGGCCGAACGGGCAGCCGATTCCTGACCCGCGGGGCAGGGGCCGGGCCCCTTGCCGGGGGCGGCGGGGCCGGATCAGCGCCGGCGCCGGCCCTTCCCGTTTTCCTTCTCGAACCGTTCCGCGGCGATCAGCACGTCCTGTGCCCTCTGCCATGCGGGCGATCCCGCGGGCAGCATTGCCACCGCGCGGCGGGCATGCAGGCCGGCATCGTCGAGGCGCCCCATGACCGCATAGCGTTCGGCGGTGACGGCCGCCGCCATCCCGGGTTGTCCCGTGCGCGCATAGGCATTGGCCATGTCCCGCAGCAGGCGCGGGTTGCGCCCGTCGCGGGAGCGGGCCTTTTCCATCTCGGCGATGGCGGCCCCGGGGTGTCCCGCCGCCAGCAGGGCGCGGCCCAGTCCGGCCAGGATGAGCGGATCGTTCGGGGCCTGTGCCCTGGCCGCGCGCCAGGCCGCAAGGGCGGCATCCCACTTGCGGTTCTCCATCAGGATCTGCCCCTTCAGGTCCAGGTAGTAGGGATCCCCGGGCTTGAGCGCCAGCGCCCCGTCGATGGCCGCCAGCGCGCCCGAAAGGTTGCGCTGGCGGTGCAGCGCGACCGCCTCGCGCATCAGCTTCACGTCGCGGAATTTCTCGTCGCCGAGCCGGCGCATGGTCCATTTGGTGGACCGCTCGAAGGCAGACAGCTTGCCGCGCATCCGGGCGAACAGATAGTCCGCCTGCGGGTCGGGGGCGGCGCGGTCCTTGTAGGCGGCGACAAAGGCCTTTGCGGCGCGGATGCGGTCGGCGGTCAGCGGGTGGGAGCGCATGTAGGGGTCCTGCCGGGCGATGTTCAGCAGCTCCTGCCCGCGGAAGATCTCGTGCAGGCCCACCATGCCGCGCGGATCGACCCGGGCCTTGCGCATGTAGGCCATGGCCGAGCGGTCGGCGGCGGCTTCTTCGGCGCGGGTGTGGACCAGAAAGCCGCGCAGGGCCGAGCTCTGGGTGCCGATGGCGATGCCCCCCGCCGCATCGCCCGCCCCGGCGGCGGCGGCGATCACCGCCAGGGCCATGCCCAGCCCGGCAAGCCCCTGGGCGTTGCGCAGGTTCTCCATCCGCCGGCCGATATGGCCGTTGGCGATATGGGCCGCCTCATGGGCGATCACCGCCTGCAGTTCGGCCACCGTCTTCACCTTCAGGATCAGGCCCGAATGGATGTAGATCGCGGAATTGTCCAGCACGAAGGCATTGAGCGAATTGTCATCGACCAGCAGCACCCGGACCCGGCGCGGATTGAGCCCCGCCGCGCGCAGCAGCGGCGCCGAGATCCGGGTCAGGGCGTTTTCGATACCGGCATCGCGCAACAGCGTGATCGCCGCCGACGGCAGTGCCGAGGCCAGCCAGAGCAGAACGGCAAACAGCAGCGCCGGGATTGACGCCGGCCCGCGGAGGCGGTCAATAGCCATGCGCGCACCATGGGAGAAGCAGATGCGAAACTCAACCCGCTCAGGCGTCGATCCCTTCATCGTGATGGACGTGATGGAGGCGGCCCGCCGGGCCGAGGAATCGGGCCGCCGGATCATCCACATGGAGGTGGGCCAGCCCAGCACCGGCGCGCCGCGAGGGGCGCGGGCGGCGGTGCGCGCGGCGCTGGAGCGCGACTCGCTGGGCTATACCGTGGCGCTGGGGATGCCGGCCCTGCGCCGGCGCATCGCGCGGCTCTATGGCGAGTGGTACGGGGTGGATCTGAACCCCGAGCGGGTGATCGTCACGCCGGGCTCGTCCGGGGCCTTCCTGCTGGCCTTCACCGCGCTGTTCGACACCGGCCAGCGGATCGGTATCGGGATGCCGGGCTATCCCTCGTACCGGCAGATCCTGCGGGCGCTTGATCTGGAGCCGGTCGATCTGCCCAGCGCGCCGGAAAACCGCTATCAGCCGGTGCCGGCCGATTTCGAGGGGATGAAGCTGGACGGGCTGATGGTGGCCTCGCCCGCCAACCCCACCGGCACCATGCTGGACCGCGCCGCCATGTCCGCGCTGATCGAGGCCTGTGCCGGCGCCGGCACCGCCTTCATCAGCGACGAGATCTATCATGGCCTCGAATACGAGGCGAAGGCGGTGACCGCGCTGGAGATCACCGACGAGTGCTACGTGATCAATTCCTTTTCCAAGTATTTCTCGATGACCGGCTGGCGGGTGGGCTGGATGGTGGTGCCCGAGCCGCATGTGCGGGTGATCGAGAGGCTGGCGCAGAACATGTTCATCTGCGCCCCCCATGTGGGGCAGGTGGCGGCGCTGGCGGCGATGGACTGCGAGGACGAGCTGCAGGCCAACCTGGCGGTCTACCGGCGCAACCGGGCGCTGATGCTCGAAGGCCTGCCGTGCGCGGGCTTCGACCGCATCGCGCCCCCCGACGGAGCCTTCTACGTCTATGCCGACGTCTCCGGGATCACCCGGGACAGCCGCGCTCTTGCCGCCGAGATCCTCGAGCGCGCCGGGGTGGCGGTGACGCCGGGGCTGGATTTCGACCCGCAGCGCGGCCACCGCACGCTGCGCTTTTCCTACGCGCGCGCGAGCGGGGATATCGAGGAGGGGCTGGAGCGGCTGGCCGATTTCATGCGGAGGCGCTGAGGGCGGGTCTTTCCCGCCGGGGGCGGCGAAGCGGGGGCTGCTGTCCTGCCGTCCGCTTCCCGGAGAGGCGGCGGCTCGCCGGGGCCGGCTCGGGGGGGAGGCGGTCTCTCATATGGCGGTGCGGGCCGGCATATTTCCTTGACCTCGGTGGCGGCGCGCCGTAAAGGCCGGGCTACGTGGCGATTTGTAACCGGATTGCGGGCCACGCTAAACAACGCCGCTAAAAGGTCAGGATGAAGGAACCCCCTTTCGCTTGGCCGCGTCGGGGGTTTTTTCATTGCACCGCGAAGGCGGGCCGGAGGATGACACATGACCGACAACTGGAACAAGCGTACCCGCGCCGTGCATGGCGGCACCCGCCGCAGCCAGTATGGCGAGATGAGCGAGGCGATCTTCCTTACCCAGGGCTTCGACTATGCCAGCGCCGAAGCCGCCGAGGCCCGTTTCATCGAGGCCGGGGAGGATGAATTCATCTATGCCCGCTATGGCAACCCCACCGTGCGCATGTTCGAGGAACGCATCGCCCTCCTGGAAGGGGCCGAGGACGCCTTTGCCGCCGCCTCGGGCATGGCCGCGGTCAACGGCGCGCTCAGCGCGATGCTGAAGGCGGGCGATCACGTGGTGGCGGCGCGGGCGCTGTTCGGGTCCTGCCTCTACGTCCTCGAAGAGGTGCTGACCCGGTTCGGGGTGGCGGTCGATTTCGTGGACGGCACCGATCTGGACCAGTGGCGCGCGGCGATTCGCCCCGGCACCCGGGCGGTGTTCTTCGAATCGGTTTCCAACCCGACGCTCGAGGTGATCGACATACGCGCGGTGGCCGATCTGGCCCATGCGGCGGGGGCCACCGTGATCGTGGACAATGTCTTTGCCACGCCGGTGTTTTCCGATGCCATCGCGCAGGGGGCGGACGTGGTCGTCTATTCCGCGACCAAGCATATCGACGGCCAGGGGCGGGCGCTGGGCGGGGTGATCCTCGGGCGGCGCGATTTCATCCGCAAGGTGGTCGAGCCCTACATGAAGCACACCGGCGGCTCGATGAGCCCGTTCAACGCCTGGGTGATGCTCAAGGGGCTTGAAACGCTCAGCCTGCGGGTGAACGCGCAGGCCGACGCGGCGCTGGAAATCTGCGAGGCCCTGCAGGGGCATCCGGCGCTGACCCGGGTGATCTATCCCGGCCATCCCGGCCACCCCGGTCACGATCTGTGCCGGCGCCAGATGGGCAAGGGCGGCACGGTGCTGTCGCTCGAGCTGCGCGGCGGGCGGCGGGCGGCATTCGCCTTCATCAACGCGCTGAAGATCGTGCGCATCTCGAACAATCTGGGCGATGCCAAAAGCATCATTACCCACCCCGCTACCACCACCCATCAGCGCCTGCCGGACGACCGGAAGGCGGCGCTGGGCATCACCCCGGGGCTGGTGCGGCTGTCGGTCGGGCTCGAGGATGCCGGGGACCTGGTGGCCGACATCCGGCAGGCGCTGGAGGCGCATGACTTTACCGATGTGGCGATTATGGCCTATTCCGCCAAGTTCGCCAGCGCGTTTTACGGGCCGTTTAGGGATGCCGTGGGGGCCACCGGCGCGCTGAAGGGCGACAAGAAAACCTATCAGATTGATGCGCGCAATTCCGACGAAGCCCTCCGCGAAACCGCCCGCGATATTGCCGAGGGGGCTGATATGGTGATGGTCAAGCCCGGCATGCCATATCTTGATATTTGCCAGCGGGTGAAATCCACCTTTAACGTGCCGACATTTGCCTACCAAGTGTCTGGTGAATACGCGATGATCGCGGCGGCGGGGGGCAATGGCTGGATTGATCAGGAAAAGGCG
>JALTNO010000291.1 GCA_027000645.1 Paracoccaceae bacterium
CGCCCGTCCCTCTGCCATCCCTCCGCCTGCCGGCGGAAACACCCCTCCTGCGGCGGGGCGCATCATTTCCGCATCATCAGCGGTTTCGTCCAATTTTCGTCATGTTTTTGGCCTAGACCACCCGGCGGTATGGTTTGCACACTCAGGAGGAAAACCCGATGACCACGATGGCGGCGGGTTGCAAGGTCTTGCTGGCACCGCCGAAGGATCCGGATGTGCCGGCTTCGGCAACCATGGTGACGGTGGCCCGGAAATACGGGGTGAGCCCGTTTCGTCAGCTGCGCGAGATGTTCGCGCTGCGGCGCGGCCCGGGCCGGATCGCACTGGCCGAATACTACGCGAACGGCCTCTACGATCCCGAACTGACCATGGAACGGAAACGCGAATATGTCGGCCGGATCGGCAGTTGGGAGATCAACGTCGACCTCTCGCCCGAAAAGCTGACCGAAACCCGCGCCTTCCTGCGCGACAAGGTGATGTATTGCGCGCTTCTCGAACGGCTGGGCCTGCCTACCACCGAAACCCGGGCGGTTGCCGTGGCCGACCGGTCGTTCGGGTCGATTCCGGCCCTGCGCACCCCCGCCGAGCTGCGCGACTTCCTGGCCTCCGAGGCCCGGTTTCCGCTGTTCGGCAAGCCCTGTGTCGGTGCGGCTTCGGTGGGCTCGGTGCTGCTGCGCGGGATCGATGGCGACCAGCTGGAGATCGGCAATGGGCGCCGCGCCGGGCTGGACGCCTTCTGCCGCGAGATTTTCGAGGACTACCCGGAAGGCTTCATCCTGCAATCGGCGCTGTGCCTGCACGACGACCTGGCCCGCGTCATCGGCGAGGGGGCCGTGGGAACGCTGCGGATCGTGACGGTGCGTGACGAGCAGTGGCCGCGCCCGCTCTATACCGTGTGGAAGATCCCCTCTCCCAGCGCCATGTCGGACAATTTCTGGCAGTCGGGCAGCATGGTCGCGCAGGTCGGCAACGACGGGCGCGTGGGCCGCTGCCGCCGGGGCACCGGGCTTGACGGCCACTGGGTCGAGGAACATCCCGTGACGGGGCTGCGTTTCGACGCGGTGCGGATCCCGCACTGGGATCGGGCCATGCGGGTTGCGGCCGAGGCGCACGCGCTGTTCCCCGAATTCGGCATCATCGGCTGGGACATGGCGATCACCCCCGACGGGCCGGTGATCATCGAGGCCAATGACAACCCCTTCCACGTGTTGTGGCAGCTTGCCAATGGCCGCGGCATCCGCAATGGCGATTTCATGCCGGTGTTCGAGGCCGCGGCGGCGCGCTCGCGGCAGATCCTCGACGGCAAGGTGGCAAAGTTCCGCGAGCGCCAGCGGGCCAGGGGACGCCGGGCCTGAACCTTCGTCTCCCGGCCGCGGCCCCTGCGGCGCGGCTTTTGCGATTGAACCATGCGCGGGTTTCGGTCTAATCGCGCGCATGGACCATTTCATCTACCGACAGGGCCGACTGCACGCCGAGGACGTGCCCGTGGCCGAAATCGCGGCGGCGGTGGGCACACCGTTCTATGTCTATTCCACGGCCACGCTGCTGCGCCACTACGCGCTGTTCGAAGAGGCCCTGGAAGGCAGCGATCATCTGATCTGCTACGCGGTGAAGGCGGCCAGCAACCAGGCGATCCTGACCACGCTGGCGCGCGCCGGCGCCGGCATGGACGTGGTTTCGCTGGGCGAATACCTGCGCGCCCGCGCCGCCGGCGTGCCGGGCGAGATAATCGTGTTCTCCGGCGTCGGCAAGACCGCGGACGAGATCCGCACCGCGCTTTCGGGCGGTATCCGCCAGTTCAACGTGGAATCCGAACCCGAGATGGAGGTCGTGAACGCGGTGGCCCTGGATATGGGCAAGGTGGCGCCGGTTGCCTTCCGGGTGAACCCGGACGTGGACGCGCGCACCCATGCCAAGATCTCCACCGGCAAGGCGGAGAACAAGTTCGGCATCCCGATTGCGCGCGCGCGCGAGGTCTATGCCCGCGCGGCCTCCCTGCCGGGGCTGGAGGTGATCGGCATCGACATGCATATCGGCAGCCAGCTCACCGATCTCGAACCCTTCCGGCTGGCCTACGAGAAGCTGGCCGAGCTGGCCGAAGTCCTGCGCGCCGACGGCCACGACATTCGCCGCCTCGATCTGGGCGGAGGGCTGGGCATCCCCTATGCCCGGTCGAACGAAACCCCGCCCCTGCCGCACGAATACGGCGCCATGATCCGGCGCGTGCTGGGCCATCTGGGCTGCGAGATCGTGATCGAGCCGGGCCGGCTGATCGTCGGCAATGCCGGGCTGATGGTGACCCGCACCATCTATGTCAAGCAGGGCGAGGGGCGCGATTTCGTCATCGTGGACGCGGCGATGAACGACCTTCTCCGCCCGGCCATGTACGACGCCCATCACGACATCGTCCCGGTCGAGGAGCCGGCGCCGGGTGCGGCGGAACACGCCTATGACATCGTCGGGCCGGTCTGCGAGACCGGCGACACCTTCGCCCGGGCGCGCGTTATGGCGCCGGTTTCCGCCGGCGACCTTCTCGCCTTTCGCGGGGCGGGGGCCTACGGCGCGGTGATGGCCAGCGAATACAACACCCGCCCCCTCATCCCCGAGGTGATGGTGAAGGGTGATCAATTCGCGGTTATCCGCCGACGCCCGAGCTTTGACGAAATCCTCAAACGCGATACCATCCCGGAATGGCTCTGACGCAATCACGCGCGGGGCCGCGCAGCCGCGCCCCGTGACCGGAAGGAGACCGCGCCATTGACCGCCCCGACGCCCGGCCCTGAAACCCTGCTGCGCCGCCTGCGCTGGTCGCTGGCGGCAACCCTGGCCGGGATGGTGGCCGAACGCGCGCTGCGCGCGTTCTGGCCGTTCTTCACCGTGGTCGTGGCGGTATTGGCGGCGCTCATGCTGGGGGTGCAGGACGCGCTGCCGCAGGGGGCGGTGTGGATCATCGGCGGCGCCAGCCTTCTGGCGGCGCTGGCGGCACTGGTTTTCGCGGCGCTGCGGTTTCGCTGGCCCGGCCGGGAGGAGGTGCTGGCCCGCCTGGATGCGGCCGCGCCGGGGCACCCGATCAGCGCGGTGCTGGACCGGCAGGCGATCGGCGCGCAGGATGCGGCCAGCCGGGCGGTCTGGGCGGCCCACCAGGCGCGCATGGCCGCCCGCGCCCAGCGGCTCCGCCCGCGCCGGCCGGACCTGCGGATCGCCCGCTTCGACCCTTACGCGCTGCGCTATTCGGCGATGCTGGCGCTGGCGGTGGCGCTGCTGTTCGGCTCGGTCTGGCGGGTGGGCTCGGTGGTCGATCTGGCGCCGGGCGGCGCGGCTGCGGCGGGCGGCCCGTCCTGGGAAGGCTGGCTGGAACCGCCCCGCTATACCGGCCTGCCGACGATCTATCTGGCCGATGTCAAACCCGGCGCCGCCCTGCGCGCGCCGAAGGGCAGCCGCATCCTGCTGCGCCTCTACGGGGCGGCGCCGGGTTTGACATCGGCCAGAT
>JALTNO010000292.1 GCA_027000645.1 Paracoccaceae bacterium
TGGTGGTTCTGACCGGCGCCGGCAGGACCTTCTGCGCCGGTGGCGATCTGGGCTGGATGAAGGAACAGATGGCGGCCGATGCCGAGACCCGTTTTCGCGAGGCGCGCAAGCTGGCCGAGGCGCTGGGGGCGCTCAACACCCTGCCCAGGCCGCTGATCGGCGCGCTGCAGGGCAATGCCTTCGGGGGCGGGGTGGGGCTGGCCAGCGTCTGCGACGTGACCATCGGCGCCGATCACCTGAAGATGGGCCTGACCGAGACCCGGCTGGGCCTGATCCCGGCCACCATCGGCCCCTATGTCGTCGCCCGGATGGGCGAGGCGCGGGCGCGGCGGGTGTTCATGTCGGGGCGGGTCTTCGACGCTTCCGAGGCGGTGGAGCTGGGCCTGCTGGCGCGCGCGGTGCCGGCCGAGGCGCTGGCCGAGGCGGTGGAGGCCGAGGTGGTGCCGTATCTCTCCTGCGCGCCGGGTGCCGTGGCCGCGGCCAAGAAGCTGACCCGCGACCTCGGCCCGCGCATCGACGACTCGGTGATCGACATGACGATCGGTGCCCTGGTGGACCGCTGGGAGGGCGACGAGGCGGCGGAGGGAATCGCCGCCTTCTTCGAGCGGCGGGCGCCGGCCTGGGCGGCCGGGAACTGACCACCCGGCATCGCCAGCCATATTGAAAAACATGAATGTTTTTTCGGCGCTGCGCTGCGGCGATTTACCAGTGTCGAAACGAGGCCGGTTCGGTTGACGGCATGGGGGCGCGGGGGTAGAGAGGCGCAGGTCAACACGCCATGTCACGGCGCGCAGCGCGCTGCGCGGGAAAGGAGCCACTCGTGGAAGAGCTGTTGCGGGAATACCTCCCGATCCTGGTGTTTCTGGTCGTCGCAACCGGCCTTGGTATCGTCCTCATCCTTGCCGCCGTCGTGCTGGCGGTCCGCAACCCGGACCCCGAGAAGGTGAGCGCCTATGAATGCGGTTTCAACGCCTTCGACGACGCGCGGATGAAATTCGACGTGCGGTTCTACCTCGTGTCGATCCTGTTCATCATCTTCGACCTCGAAATCGCCATGCTGTTTCCCTGGGCCACCGGCTTTGCGGACCTTTCGGATGCGGCGTTCTGGTCGATGATGGTGTTTCTGGCCGTTCTGACGATCGGCTTCGCCTACGAGTGGAAGAAGGGGGCGCTGGAATGGGAGTGAGCACCTCAGCCAACGCCGCGCAGGCCGACAAGGAGGCCGCGACGCGGGCGCTGAATGCCGAGCTGCAGGACAAGGGCTTCCTGCTGACCTCGACCGAGGACATCATCAACTGGGCCCGCACCGGCAGCCTGCACTGGATGACCTTCGGCCTGGCCTGCTGTGCGGTCGAGATGATGCATACCTCGATGCCGCGCTATGATGCCGAGCGTTTCGGCATCGCCCCGCGCGCCTCTCCGCGCCAGTCGGATCTGATGATCGTGGCCGGCACGCTGACCAACAAGATGGCGCCGGCGCTGCGCAAGGTCTACGACCAGATGCCCGAGCCGCGCTATGTGCTGTCCATGGGCTCCTGCGCCAATGGCGGCGGCTATTATCACTACAGCTATTCGGTGGTGCGCGGCTGCGACCGGATCGTGCCGGTGGACATCTACGTGCCCGGCTGTCCGCCCACGGCCGAGGCGCTGCTTTACGGCCTGCTGCAGTTGCAACGGAAAATCCGCCGGACGGGGACGATCGTGAGATGAGCGAGGCACTGAAGGAACTGGGCGCATTCATCGCCGAACAGCGCCCCGATTGCGTGCTCTCCTGGGACGTGGCCCATGGCGAGCTGAACGTGGATGTGGCGCCGTCGAACATCGTCGCCTTCGTCGAGTTTCTGAAGGCGGATCCCAAATGCCGCTTCTCGACCCTGATCGACGTGACGGCGGTGGACTGGCCGGACCGGCCCAAGCGGTTCGACGTGGTCTATCACCTGCTGTCGATGTATCTCAACCACCGCATCCGCCTGCGGGTTTCGGTGCGCGAGGACGAGATGGTGCCCTCGGTCACCGAGGTGCATCCCGGGGCCAACTGGTTCGAACGCGAAGTCTTCGACATGTTCGGCATCATGTTTTCCGGGCACCCGGACCTGCGCCGGATCCTGACCGATTACGGCTTCCGCGGGCATCCGCTGCGCAAGGATTTCCCCACCACCGGCTATAACGAGGTGCGTTATGACGAAGCGGTCAAGCGCGTGGTCTACGAGCCGGTGAAGCTGACGCAGGAATATCGCCAGTTCGATTTCATGAGTCCCTGGGAGGGTGCGAAATACATCCTGCCGGGCGACGAGAAGGCGGGCGACGAGAAGGAAGGACCGGGCACATGATGTATGTTGGATTCGGCATGGGCGGCGGCGGCCTGATCTGGCTGCTGATCTTTGCGGCGCTCGTCGTCATTCCCTTCTGGAAGATCCTTCCGCGTCACGGGATCCCGTCCTGGGTGGCGCTGATCGCGATTATCCCGCTGGGCGCGCTGATCCTGCTGTGGGTGGTGGCCTTCAAGGACGGTCTTGACGGGGGCAATTCGTGATGGACGGTTCGAAATTTGGAGACGAGCTCGCCGGCGAGCAGAAGATCCGCAACTTCAACATCAACTTCGGCCCCCAGCACCCGGCGGCGCATGGCGTGCTGCGGCTGGTGCTCGAACTTGACGGCGAGGTGGTGGAGCGCTGCGACCCGCATATCGGCCTGCTGCACCGCGGCACCGAGAAGCTGATGGAAAGCCGCACCTATCTTCAGAACACGCCGTATTTCGACCGGCTCGACTACGTGGCGCCGATGAACCAGGAACACGCCTGGTGCCTGGCGATCGAAAAGCTGTGCCGGGTCGAGGTGCCGCGGCGCGCCTCCCTCATCCGGGTGTTGTATTCCGAGATCGGCCGCATCCTCAACCACCTGCTGAACGTGACCACCCAGGCCATGGACGTGGGCGCGCTGACCCCGCCGCTGTGGGGGTTCGAGGAACGCGAGAAGCTGATGATCTTCTACGAGCGCGCCTGCGGGGCGCGCCTGCACGCCAACTATTTCCGCCCCGGCGGCGTGCATCAGGATCTGCCGCCCGATCTGATCGACGACATCGAGGCCTGGACGGAAACCTTCCCGGCCGTGCTCGACGACATCGACGGGCTGCTGACCGAGAACCGGATCTTCAAGCAGCGCAACGTCGATATCGGCGTGGTCTCGGAAGAGACGATCCAGAAATACGGGTTCTCGGGGGTGATGGTGCGCGGCTCGGGGCTGGCATGGGATCTGCGCCGGGCGCAGCCCTATGAATGCTATGACGAGTTCGACTTCCAGATCCCCGTCGGCACCCGCGGCGACTGCTATGACCGCTACCTGGTGCGGATGGAGGAGATGCGCCAGTCGATCTCGATCATGCGCCAGGCGATCGACAAGCTGCGCAAGGCCGAGGGCGACGTGCTGGCGCGCGGCAAGCTGGCGCCGCCGCGGCGGGGCGACATGAAG
>JALTNO010000293.1 GCA_027000645.1 Paracoccaceae bacterium
CGAAAGCGCGACAAGGACGACCTGGCCGAGGAACAGGCCGTGCTTGATCTCTACCGCGAAGCGCTGGGTATGTGATGCGGGCAGCGAAGCGCAGCAACAAGTATTCCGCTCGGCGCACGACGCTCGGCGGGATCCCGTTCGATTCCAAGCGCGAGGCCAAGCGCTGGGCGGAGCTCTTCCTTCTCGAGAGGGCCGGCGAGATCGCCGACCTGCGCCGACAGGTGCCGTTGATGCTGGAAGGCCGCAACGGGCCGCTGCTGACGCGCACCGGGCGGCGCATGCGGCTGACGGTGGATTTCGCCTACACCGACCTCGCGAGCGGCCTCACGATCTACGAGGACGCCAAGGGCGTGCCAACCCGCGACTACGAGGTGCGCCGGGCGGTGGCGGCGGCCCAGGGGATCGAGGTGGTCGAGGTGTGAAGAAATGGGAACGAACGGAATGAAGAAACAGATGACGCTGCGCGAGATCGAGGATCGCTTCGAGGAGGCGGCCCGCACCCTGCGCCGCCTTCCCGACCCGCCCGGCTCCGGCCCCAAGGGCTATGGCTCGAGCTGGCCGGAGTACATCCGCGATGCCCGGCACGCCTACGGCTACCATGATGCGACCATGAAGATCGTGCCCTCGGCTGCGGAGATCGCCCGCATGGAAGAGTGCATCGGCTGGCTCGCTCTCGTCGATCCGGTCGATGCGAAAATCATCTGGATGCGGGCCGAGGGCCATCGCTGGCGGCAGGTGTGCATTCGTGCGGGCCTGGTCCGGCAGACAGCGTGGCGGCGCTGGGTTGCGGCGCTGCAGACCGTAACCAACCGGGTGAACGGGCGCGTGGTTTCGCGAAAGCCAATCCGAAAATCAAACCGAAAGATTGGAAAGGCAGCATCTGCAAAACCTCGGCCTTGACAGATCCCTCTCCGAAAACGCGGCGCAGATTAACGTCGCGGCGACCTGGGCTTTTCTAGGTTTTTCGCCCGGACTTTCCATGCTGGGTCGAGCTGTGCGGCTTCGTGCATCCGGCTTATCAGCGCCGCCAGTGCCGTTCGTTGCTGTACGCCTGGGGGCAGGAATCCGACTTCCAAGAATCCTTCCTTGATCTTCAAGTGCCGTCGGTGTGGAAGCACTGCCCCATGGCTGGTGAGCGCAACCCCAGTAACGACTCGCGGCTTGCCTGCTGGGAAAAAGCGACACTTGTGCGATTTGAGACCCGCCCTAGAAATGATGCCGCGAACGTCAAAAAGCGCGGCGCGTGTCGCATCTCTCCCGCTGAGGCACATATCATCTACGTATACTGTAAACGTCAGGTCGCGCCGTTTTGCAAAATCGGCAATCCCGTCGAACATCCGTTTGTGCGCGTAGTAGGAGAGAATTGGACTGACCGGGCTTCCCGTCGGCAGATGGCCATCAACGGTAAGCACCTTTGCAAGAAGCATGGCAACGTCGCCTCGACAACACATCACATCCAAAAAGAATAGATAGACTGCGTGTCTCGTCACATTCTGGAAGAATGACCGTATGTCGACCTTGATCAGATTTGTGTCTGCGCGATGCGCTTTGGCGTTTGTTATGTAAGACCGCCCCCTGATGGCAGAGTGCAAGTAGTCCGGCGTTTCGATCTTGGCGAGCCAACGGGAAATGCGCTTGTGGATCGCGCGCAATTTGCCCTTGGGTTCCTGAATGTCACGCTTCTTCACATTGCCAATCTTGAAACGCTTATAGTTGTCCGGCCGGTTGGCCAATAGCTCAAGGTCTCCCTCTTCGATACCCAGAATTGCCGCCAGACGCCGCGGAGAGGTAACCTTGTAGAGCGGCGATTGGGCAAAAGGATATCTACGCATGGATTACACTTCCTTCTTCCGATCTGACCCGGAAATAGTGGCCATCCAGTCGAGCATCTTCAGCGCTTTGTGCGCTACGAAATTCCGCGCCCGGTCTGAGAAATCGAAGTCTTCGGTCCGTTCGGCAAACAACATCAGCGACGACAGCGGAATGTCGAAGTAGTCCGAATACCGTTGCAGTGTCTCAAGCGTGACCTTCTTCTTTCCGGCCTCCAACTCTGTCACGAACGACCGCGAAAAACCAATCGCGCGCGCGAGATCGGCTTTGGTCATGTCGTTATAAACCCGGACAAGTCTTAACGCTTCGTTCAGCATCATCTCCACCAACGGCACAAGGGTAGCTTAGAGGTTCTCGAACAACCAACGGACAGCGCGGATTGCGGCAACGATCATCGCGACCACTTTCCAGACTGTCAGCAGAATGCGCCGCATCCTGCGTCCTCTGCGGCTCCACTTCGAGCGCGCCGAGGGTTTCACGAGAGAGTTTCGCCCGGCGACCGGGGGATCATCTGTGTCTTTCGACATGGCTGAGTCCTTTCATCTCAGAGCACCAGACGGGATTGTCTGGCGTCACGCTCTCTGAAACAGGCTCAGGCGAAACACCTCTAAGCCACCGTGATCGCCCGCTCACGCGGGGCGATCCTTACCGGGCCTCGCCGCCGCCGCCCGATGCCGGGAAACGTCGCCGGTGCGCCAATAAGAAGAAGAGACCTACGCCTCCAAGCGTCAAATGACGCCGCATATGCGTGGTGCCTTCCCGGTCGCGCACAACATGTGGGGTAGTGTTCGCTTGGCGTCAAGGTTTGTTCGCAGACAGCGAACATATTTTTGTCCGCATCCGCTAAGCTCGGCTAACCGGCGCGTCAAATGAAAACTGTAATGTGTCAGCGGAGAAGGATGCGACCATGTCCCAATCTCGGCTTGCATGAACAAGCCCCTTCTCGCCCGGCCACTCATCAACGTGATACCTGCTGGAAGATCTCTAGAAAAAAACCGGAAACGTCGCGATTTTCTAACTCTATGATCGGCAAGGAAAATCGTTCAGTTCGTCGTTGTTCGATTGGCGTTCGTCGTGGTGAAACCGGATGAAACCGTTGAACTTTTGGCGCGACATTTCCGGGCGTTTCGTGGCAGAAAATCGATAGGATCGCAGAGGCTTGCCCCCCACCCCCCCTGCCTCGGTTCCTCCGTCGGCGAGGATCGTATGCGGGGGGGCTGAGCGCATTAAGCCTCTAGCGACAAAGGATTTTTTTCGGGTTCGCACCATTCGGGTTCGCGGGTTCGCACTTGTGAGCAACGCTTAGCACATTCCTTGAGTCGCGGTGGAGCAGAGGTCAGCTCGCCTGGTTCATACCCAGGAGGTCGCCGGTTCGAATCCGGTCCGCGCAACCAGGCAGAGCCTGAACCCGGTCGTCGTGGCCGGGTTCTTTCGTTTCCGAACGTGCCCGCCACGCCTCCGGCAATCCGGACAGGATGCCACGCGCAACCAGGCGGGCCTCTATCAAGAGGATCGCGCTTGAAGATCAAGATGACGCCGCCGGCGAAGCTGGAGCCATATGCCGGAAACGCCAGGACGCACTCGGACGAGCAGGTGGCGCAGATCGCCGCCTCGATCGAGGAATTCGGC
>JALTNO010000294.1 GCA_027000645.1 Paracoccaceae bacterium
ACGGGACTACGCCGCGATGCCCGTCGGCGGCGTCGTCGGGCTGCTTGCCGGCACGGCCGGCAGCGCGCTGCGCGACAGGATGGCGAACCACGGTCGCCTGCCGCAGACACTGGTCGCCAGTGCGCGGCGGCTCGAATACTCGGTCTGGGGGCTTGGCACCGGTTTGTGGGGCGCCGCGGCGATTCTCGAAGACCGGGATGACTTCTGGGGCATCCCGGGCCGCATGGAAAAAACGGTACTTGGCGCGGTCGTCGGAAACCTGGCCGGTTATGCCGGGGCCCTGCTCGACAGGGGCGAATATCCGATCGAGATGGAGGCCTTTGTCGAGGCGGGTTTCGTCAACGGCCTGCTGACCGGTGTCGGAGCCGCACTGCTGCTCGACGATCCATCGCCGACCGGGTTCTGGGCGCTCGGTGCCGGCGCGACCTTCGTCGGCGGGACGCTGGGCCGGCTTCTTGGCCCACGCATCGACTACCAGGACAATGACCTCGCCGCGCTGGTCACCATTCCTGTCTGGACGACCCTGCTTGGCCCACAGACGATCGTCGCGTTTGGCGGAGACCCACATGGCCGGGACTACGCCGGACTGAGCCTGCTCGGTCTCGGACTCGGCTCAGCCGCGTCCATGGTCATCGCCGACCGGCGCGATCGATCGGCCGACCGTGTACTGACCACGGATGCGTTCGCCATCGAAGCGGTGCTCGGCATCGCCAGTTTTCAGGCCGTTGCAGACAACCGGCTGCCGCGCATCGCCTATCCCGACCGGCAAGAGAAGGCCGCCGGCATCGTCGGTGCCGCCGTCGCCGGCGGGACACTGGGATTCGCGCTCGCCGATCGGATCGAACTGGACGGCGCAGGCGGCATGGGGGTCAGCCTGGCGGCCTTGTTCGGCGCCGCCAATGGTTCGGGCTGGTATGGCGCGGTCAACGATCCGGATACCCGGCAGGAAGGCCGGATGGCCGGGTCGGCCGGGCTCGGGTTCGTCGCGGGTAGCGCGGTTGGCCTCGGCGTTGCCACGACGCTTGCATCGGACATCTGGACACAGGGCGCGGTGGCAACGACCACATTGCTTGGCGGTGGCGCGGGACTGCTCGGCGGGCTGGTGGCCGATTCGGACCGCCTGGCGCTGCCCGGCATCATCGCGTTCGATGCCGGGCTCGTCAGCGGCATCGGACTGCTCTCACTCGGCCTCGAACCGCGCGCGATGCTGTGGATGCCGATCGGCGCCATTGTCGGTGGGGGCACCGCGGCACTCGTCGGTTTTGTCGCGTCGAACAATACGACGACGATTTCGGCCGCGGGGCTGGGGGGCCTGATCGCCGGCGGTGCGATCGCGACGCTGATCGCGTCGCTGCGTGGCGGCGACAAGGTCCGGATCGCCGCAAACCACGCGCGCCTGCGGCGAAACCGCGGGGCACCGACCCTCACGTTGCTGGATGCATCGTATGTCGATCACGTCCCGTTGCAGGGCGCGCAACTGATCTGGACGTTCTAGCCCGGACTATTCACGAGGGATCGCACTCTGATCCGGTTCCGGGCGCTTCCCAGGTGCGTGATTCGCCGAAAAGCGTAGCGGGGCCTACGTTTACAGGCGAATCGGGCGCATGGGGGGCGCCCGGCGCCGGATGCTGGGCGATAGCGGGCCGAATACACTGTGTTTTTTCGTGCGGTCGTGTAACCTGCTGCTACGATGACGTTTATCACCAAAACTGAGCGCCTTCGTGAATAGTCCGGGCTAGCAGTCTGTCGGACTTAGCATCGAGACGCGAGTCGTAAGAGGCTGCGGCGGGTGGTGAATGCATGTTTCAGAGGTATTGGAAGGGTCGAAGTGGCGGCTGAGGGAGGAATTGTTCAAATTGAACGTCAGGAAGGATGAAAGGGACAGCGAGACGACGAGATGGCGAAGTTTGTGAATTCGGACCGTAACCAGCGGTTACTGTTGCCGCCGGATCTTCGGGACTGGGTGCCAGAGGACGATCTGGCGCACTTTGTGATCGAGGCAGTAGAGCGGGTAGATCTGAGCGCGTTTTCGATCAACGACCGTGGGACAGGCAGTGCGCAATACCATCCGCGCATGATGCTGGCGCTGCTGATCTACTGTTACGCGAACGGGATATTTTCGTCACGTCGAATCGAGCGAGCGACCTACCGTGACATCGGAGTCCGGTATATAGCGGGCAACGTACATCCGGATCACGACACGATCTGCAAATTTCGGCGCGAGAACGTATCCGCGATCGCGCAGGCGTTTCTGGAGGTGCTGCTTCTGGCGCGCGAGCTGAAGCTGCTGAAGGTGGGGCGCGTGAGCGTGGATGGGAGCAAGATCGATGCGAACGCGAACAAGCACAAGAGTATCCGCTACGACCGTGCGAAGCAATTACGGGAGCAGTTGCAGGAAGAGATCAATGGGTTACTGCAGCAGGCGGAAGCGGCCGACAAAGAAGGTGCAGAGGATCCGAATCAGTTGCCGGAGCAATTGCGTCGCCGGGAGGATCTGAAGTCGAAGCTGGACGAAGCGTGCAGGCGGCTGGAAGAGCGAGCGCGCAAGCAGGCGGAACGGGAGCAGGCGGAGTGGGAGTCCCGGATGGCGGAACGAGACAAGCGCCCTGGGTGCCGCAAGGGCAAGAAGCCGAAGCCGCCCAGGCAGGAGCCGGAAGAGACGGAGCAGATCAATCTGACAGATCCGGACAGTCGGCTGATGCGCAAGAACCGCCGCAGCAGCTACCGTCAGGCCTACAACGTCCAGGCGGTCGTCGACGCCGAAGGCAGCCAACTGGTACTGGGAACCCGAGTAAGTCAGTGTGCGAGTGATCGCAATGAACTGGTCGCCGATGTCCGCACGATCGATCCATCATTGGGCCAGCCGACACAGGTGCTGGCCGACAATGGTTTTGCCAACGGGGATCAAGTAGAGACCTTGCAAGAAGAAGGGATAGATATCCTGATTTCGACCGGACGCCGCAATTCCCGCAAGTACGATTTTCGTCCAGAACGCCCAGTCCAGGAACGCAAACCACACCGTCAGAAGTGGTTGATCGAGATGGAGCAGAAGCTCGACAGTGAGGCTGGTCGCCAGGCATATCGCCTCAGACAGCAAACCGTAGAACCGGTCTTCGGCATCATCAAAAGCGTCATGGGTTTTCGACAGTTCTTGCGACGCGGTCTTGCCAATGTCAGCGCTGAATGGGAGCTTGTTGCGCTCGCATACAACTGCAAGCGCCTGCATCGACTGCAACTGGCCGCGGCATGAGGGGTGGGCGGCATAGAAATCCGGGACAATCGGCCCATCTGCGGCCCAGAATGCCCACAGTACGCCTCTACCGCTCCAGATCTTCCGTACCTCACCATCCACACATCACGGCGAACAGACCACAAAAAACGCCTTCCCCCTTCCCAAGTCCGACAGGCTGCTATGTCTTACGGTTGGCGTCCTTCTCCC
>JALTNO010000295.1 GCA_027000645.1 Paracoccaceae bacterium
TTGCCAGCGAGTTCCCGCCGAATCCCTCATCCGTCGGCGGGTTCGCGCGTGACAGCCCGCGCCCGATGCCGTATATCCGACCGCAAGACCGCCCGCCGCGGGCCGGCCCCGGCGGCCCCCGCGGATCTGGCCGGCAAAGGCAGTTCCGGACGGCAGAACCCAGACAGCAGACAAAGCAGATACAGGCAGACGAAAAGATGAAACCTCGCTCCCCCCGGTTGACCCGCCGCAACTTTGCGCTTCTTTCGCTGGCCGGGCTGACGGTCGCCGCCTGCGGCAACGGCGTCGGCTCTTCCAACGCGGCCAAGATCGACGCCCGCGTGGATGCAACGCTGGCGCAGATGTACGAACTCTATCCGAACACGCGCGACCTGGCCGACAAGGCGGCAGGGATGCTGGTCATGCCGGTGGTGACCGAGGCCGCCTTCGGCTTTGGTGGCTCCTACGGGCGCGGGGCGCTGCGGGTGAACGGGGTCACGGTGGACTATTATTCCGCCGTCAAGGGCAGCGCCGGTTTTCAGATCGGCGCGCAGCAGTTTTCGCATGTGCTGTTCTTCATGACCGAGGACGCGCTGGCCGGGTTCCGCCGCTCTTCCGGCTGGGTGGCCGGGGCCGACCTGGTCTATGTGCTCAAGGATCAGGGGGCGGCGCTGGCCGCGGATACCAACACCCTGACCGCCCCCATCCTGGCGGCGGTGTTCAACCAGGCGGGGCTTTATGCCGGGGCCTCGCTCGAAGGGGCGAAATATACCCGCATCATCCCGTGACCGGGCAGCGGCAACGCGGCGGCAGTCCGGCCCGGCAGCCGCGGGCGGGGGCAGGTGAGGCATGAGACGGGTCTTTCGCTGGCTGCTGCGCCTTGCGGTCGGGCTGGTGGTGCTGGTGGTGGCGGGCGTCGCGCTGGTCTACTACCTCGCGGCCCAGTCCCTGCCCGATTACGACCAGACGCTTGCGGTCGAGGGGATCTCGGCCCCGGTGGAGATCGTCCGCGACCAGGCCGCCGTGCCCCATGTCTTCGGCCAGAGCGACGCCGACGTGTTCTTCGGCCTCGGCTATGCCCATGCGCAGGACCGGCTGTGGCAGATGACGGTGATGCGCCGCACCGCCCAGGGGAAGCTGTCCGAGGTATTCGGCCCCCGCACCCTGCAGCTCGACAAGCTGATGCGACGGCTCGACCTTTACGGCCTGGCGCTGAAATCCGTCGAAGCCCAGTCGCCCGAGGCGCGCGCGGCGCTTGAAGCCTATGCCGCCGGGGTCAATGCCCGGCTGAAGGAGATCAACGAAAGGGCGCTGGGCCGCGGCGCGCCCGAGATGTTCCTGTTCGATGCGCCGGTGGCGCCGTGGCAGCCGGCGGATTCGCTGGCGCTGATCAAGCTGATGGCGCTGCGGCAGACGGGGCAGCTGGACGACGAGGTGCTGCGTGCCCGCACGACCCTGATGCTGGACGATCCCGCGCGGCTGGCCGACATCATGCCCGACGCGCCGGGAAGCGGCATCGCCGCCCTGCCGGAATATGCCTCGCTGTTTCCCGACCTGCCCCGCTATGCCGACTCGGCCCCGCCGCCCGACGATCCGCTCTGGCCGTTCCCGCGCCGCCAGCGCGCCGGGGCGTCGAACGCCTGGGCCGCCGCGCCGTCGCGCTCGGCCGCCGGCGGGACGCTGCTGGCCAACGACCCGCATGTGGACCTGACCGCCCCGTCGATCTGGTACCTGGCCCGGCTGGAGTTGCAGTCGGGCGGGGTGATCGGCGGCACCATCCCCGGCATCCCCGCCATCCTGAGCGGGCGCAGCGCCGATCTGGGCTGGGGGATCACTTCGTCCTGGCTTGACGACCAGGACGTGAATATCGAGAAGCTCAACCCCGACAATCCCGAGGAATACCTCACTCCCGACGGTTACAAGCGGTTCCGGACCCGCCCCTCGATCATCCAGGTGAAGGGCGCGCCCCCCGTCACGCTGACCCTGCGCTGGACGGAGAACGGCCCGGTCCTGCCCGGCACGCTCTACAACCTTGCCGCCGTGACCCCGCCGGGGCATGTGGCCGCGCTGTCATGGACGGCGCTGGAGGCACGCGACACCACCTATACCGCCGCGCTGCAACTGATGAAGGCGAAATCCGTGCGCGCGGCCATCGACGCCGCGGAAGGGTTCATCGCCCCGTCGCTGAACCTGGTGCTGGCGGACAAGACCACCATCGCCATGAAGACCATCGGCGCCATGCCCCGGCGCGACATGCGCCACCAGACGCAGGGGCGAATGCCCTCGCCCGGCTGGCGCCCCGAGAACCGCTGGCGCGGCCGCCTGCCCTATGCCGCCAACCCGGAATTCGTCTCGCCCCGCGGCGGCATCGTCGGCAATACCAACAACAAGATCCTCGAACGCCCCTTTCCCAATCACGTCTCGTATCTGTGGGGCGACACCCAGCGCGTCTATCGCTGGCGGAAACTGATGCAGTCGCGCCGGGTCCATACCCGCGACAGCTTCATCGAGGCGCAGCTTGACCGGGTCAGCTATACCGCGCGCACGTTGCTGCCGCTGGTCGGCGCCGACCTGTGGTTCACCGGCCCGGCCGCCCCCGAGGGCAGCCCCGAGCGCCAGCGCCAGGTGGCGCTGAACCTGCTGGCCGAGTGGAACGGCGAAATGAACGAACACATGCCCGAGCCGCTGATCTACGCGGCCTGGATGCGGTTCCTGCAGAAACGCCTGATCGAGGACGATCTCGGCCCCTTGGCCGAGGAATTCACGCAGGTCGAGCCGCTGTTCATCGAACGCGTCTTCCGCGACATCGACGGCGCCGGCAGCTGGTGCGACGTCCGCCAGAGCGCGCGCCGGGAAAGCTGCACCGAGATCGCCCGGCTGGCGCTGGACGATGCGCTGGTGTGGATCGGCGACCATTACGGCACGGACCTGACGACCCTGCGCTGGGGCGATGCGCATCAGGCCGCCCATGACCACCCGACGCTGGGCAAGGTGCCCGTGCTGCGCTATTTCGTGAACATCCGCCAGTCCACCTCGGGCGGGGACAACACGCTGATGCGCGGGCTGACCTCGGGCGAGGACCCTGCCCCCTTCACCAATGTCCACAGCGCCGGCTATCGCGGGGTCTACGACTTTGCCGACCCCGACAGTTCGGTGTTCATCATCGCCACCGGCCAGTCGGGGCATTTCCTGTCGCGCCACTACGACGATCTGGCGCAGCTGTGGCGGCGGGGCGAATACCTGCCCATGTCGCTGGACGTGCAGCTGGCCCGCGCAGCCGCCGAAGGCATCACCCGCCTGCTGCCGGAAGGGGGCTGAGGCCGGGGGCGCCGCCCTCCGCCCCCCTTGCCGCCGCCCTGTCCCCGGTCTATGAGGCCGCCATCCGCCGCGTGCAAGAAACAACCGAAGGCTGCGCCATGATCCCCCGCTATTCCCGCCCCGAGATGGT
>JALTNO010000296.1 GCA_027000645.1 Paracoccaceae bacterium
GGAACGCGCCCCCGCCCCCTGGCTGGACGACGCCCGGCGCGCCGAACTGTGCGAGCTGGGCCTGAAGATCGCCCGCGCGGTGGGTTACGAGAACGCCGGCACCGTGGAATTCCTGATGGATGCGGATGCGGGCGAATTCTACTTCATCGAGGTCAACCCACGCATCCAGGTCGAACATACCGTCACCGAAGAGGTGACGGGCATCGACATCGTGCGTGCCCAGATCATGATCGCCGAAGGCAAATCCATTGCCGAGGCCACCGGCATGGCCGCGCAGGAGGATATCCGCCTGAACGGTCACGCCCTGCAGACCCGGATCACCACCGAGGATCCGCAGAACAACTTCATCCCCGATTACGGCCGCATCACCGCCTATCGCAGCGCCACCGGCATGGGCATCCGCCTCGACGGCGGCACCGCCTATTCGGGCGGCGTCATCACCCGCTACTACGACAGCCTTCTGACCAAGGTCACCGCCTGGGCCCCCACCCCCGAGATGGCGATTGCCCGCATGGACCGCGCCCTGCGCGAATTCCGCATCCGCGGGGTGGCGACCAACATCGCCTTCGTCGAGAACCTGCTCAAGCACCCGAAGTTCCTGAGCAACGAATACACCACCCGCTTCATCGACGAAACGCCCGAGCTGTTCCGTTTCGAGAAACGCCGCGACCGGGGCACCAAGGTCCTGACCTATATCGCCGACGTGACCGTGAACGGGCACCCCGAAACCCGCGATCGCCCGCGCCCGCCCGCGGGCCTCAAGTCCCCGCGCCCGCCGGCAAGAAAGACCGACCCGGCGCCGGGCACCCGCAACCTGCTGGAACGCGAAGGCCCGAAGGCGGTCGCCGACTGGATGCGCGCGCAGAAGCGGCTTCTGATCACCGACACCACCATGCGCGACGGGCACCAGTCGCTGCTGGCCACGCGGATGCGCTCGATCGACATGATCCGGGTAGCGCCGGCCTATGCCGCCAACCTGCCGGGGCTGCTCAGCGTCGAGTGCTGGGGCGGCGCCACCTTCGACGTGGCCTATCGCTTCCTCCAGGAATGCCCCTGGCAGCGGCTGCGCGACCTGCGCGCGGCCATGCCCAACCTGATGACGCAGATGCTGCTGCGCGGCGCGAACGGGGTGGGCTACACCAACTATCCCGACAACGTGGTACGGGAATTCGTCCGCCAGGCCGCTGCCAGCGGGGTGGACCTGTTCCGCGTCTTCGACAGCCTCAACTGGGTCGAGAACATGCGCGTGGCCATGGACGCGGTGATCGAGCAGGACAAGCTCTGCGAAGGCGCGATCTGCTACACAGGCGACATTCTCGACCCCGACCGGGCCAAGTACGACCTGAAATACTATGTCGGCATGGCGCGCGAGCTGGAAGCCGCCGGTGCCCATGTGCTGGGGCTGAAGGACATGGCCGGCCTGCTCAAGCCCGCCGCCGCGCGGGTGCTGATCCGGGCGCTGAAGGAAGAGGTCGGGCTGCCGATCCATTTCCACACCCACGACACCAGCGGCATTGCCGGCGCCACCATCCTCGCCGCGGCCGAGGCCGGGGTGGATGCGGTGGATGCGGCGATGGATGCCATGTCGGGGGGCACCTCGCAGCCCTGCCTGGGTTCGATCGTCGAGGCACTGCGCGGCGGCCCGCGCGATACCGGGCTGGACATCGGCGCCATCCGCGCCATCTCCGATTACTGGGAGGCGGCGCGCAACCAGTATGCCGCCTTCGAGGCCGGCCTTCGGGCGCCGGCCTCCGAGGTCTACCTGCACGAGATGCCGGGGGGGCAGTTCACCAACCTCAAGGCGCAGGCGCGCAGCCTGGGACTTGAGGAGCGCTGGCACGAGGTGGCGCAGACCTATTCGGAGGTGAACCGCATGTTCGGCGATATCGTGAAGGTCACGCCCAGTTCCAAGGTGGTGGGAGACATGGCGCTGATGATGGTGGCGCAGGGGCTGACCCGCGAACAGGTCGAGGACCCCGATGTCGAGGTCGCCTTCCCCGATTCGGTGATCGACATGATGCGCGGCAATCTGGGCCAGCCGCCGGGCGGCTTTCCCGAGAGGATCGTGGCCAAGGTGCTCAAGGGCGAGAAGCCCGACACCGGGCGGCCGGGCCGGCACCTGCCGCCGGTGGATCTGGAGAAGACCCGCGCCGAGCTGAGCGAAAGCCTCGGCGGGCGCGAGATCGACGACGAGGATCTGAACGGGTATCTCATGTATCCCAAGGTGTTCCTCGACTACATGGAGCGGCACGACCAGTACGGCCCGGTGCGCACCCTGCCCACCACCACCTTCTTCTACGGCATGGAGCCGGGCGAGGAGATCAGCGCCGAGATCGACCCCGGCAAGACGCTGGAAATCCGCCTCCAGGCGGTGGGCGAGACCAATGAAGAGGGCGAGGTCAAGGTCTTCTTCGAGCTCAACGGCCAGCCGCGGGTGATTCGCGTGCCCGACCGGCGGGTTGCGTCGCGGAAATCTGCGCGCCCCAGGGCCGAACAGGGCAACCCGAATCACGTGGGCGCGCCGATGCCCGGCGTGGTGGCGACGGTGGCCGTTGCCGCCGGGCAGAAGGTGAGCGCGGGCGACCTGCTGCTGACCATCGAGGCGATGAAGATGGAAACCGGCATTCATGCCGAGCATGCGGCGGTGGTCAGGGCGGTCCATGTCTCTCCCGGCACCCAGGTCGATGCCAAGGATCTGCTGGTCGAGTTCGAGGACGAATGACCCGAACCGCCCCCTGTGCCTTGCGGGGGGCGGCCCGTTTTTCCGGGCGGCGTGCCGGGCCGGCGCAGAGCGCCGCATCTTCCGCGCCGGCGCGGGCCTGGCGCCCCCCGGCATGCCGCAAATCGCGTGCCCCGCCGCGGCCCTGCGCCGCGCCAAAATTTTTCCCGATCCCGCGATTTTCCTCTTGCAGCGCAACGCGGATATTTATATTTCACGCCTCACCCAAGGACGCGGGCGTAGCTCAGGGGTAGAGCATTACCTTGCCAAGGTAAGGGTCGTGAGTTCGAATCTCATCGCCCGCTCCATCGAAAAGCCTCCGGTTTTCCGGGGGCTTTTCCATTTTCGGCCAGATCCATTTCGGCCAGCGCCATCCTTCGTACCGGTGGCGGCAGGCCCGGGCGGCGTAGCGGTTGTGGATGCGTGCCCGGGGCCGGTTCAGAATGCCTTGAAAGTGAGCGTGGTCAGCGACCTTTCGATGCCGGGAATGTCCAGCAGCTGTTCGTTGATGAACTTGCCCACATCCTCTTCCTCGGGGATGTAGAGCTTCATCAGCAGATCGTATTCGCCGCTGGTGGAATAGAGCTCGGAATGGATTTCGCGCAGGGCGATTTCCTCGGCGACCTTGTAGGTGGTGCCCGGCTTGCAGCGGATCTGGACGAAAACGCAGGTGGTCATTGGGTTTGCCTTCGGTTCGGTCTTTGC
>JALTNO010000297.1 GCA_027000645.1 Paracoccaceae bacterium
TGGCGGAGGTCATCGCCACGAATTCGGCATCTTCGGGGCGGGAGACAAGGTGGTCGGCATCGTCGAGGGTGACGAAGCTCTTGGGATGTTTCGCCGCGCCGAAGATCGCGGCCGCGTTGTCGATGCTCACGATCTCGTCGCGCGGCGCATGCAGCACCACCAGTGCCGCCCGCAGCCTGGCCAGGGCCGGACCCAGGGCGCTTTCCCGGATGTCGTCGAGGAAATCCCGTCCGACCCGGAAGGGGCGCCCGCCGATCGTGATCTCGGCCGTGCCGTCGCGGCGCATGTCGTCAAGGCTGCGGTCGAAGTGGCCGGTCACGTGCGACGGATCGAAGGGGGCGCCGATGGTGGCGACCGCCCGGGTGGAGGGGATGTGTTCGCGGGCCCGGATCACCGCAGCGCCGCCCAGCGAGTGGCCGATGAGCAGCGCGGGCGCCATGCCGCGCCCCTCAAGGTAGCGGGCCGCCGCGACCAGGTCCGCGACATTGGATGAAAAATTCGTGTTTCCGAATTCGCCGCCCGAATGGCCCAGCCCGGTGAAGTCGAATCGCAGCACCGCGATGCCCATGGAGGCAAGCCGCGCCGCGATGCGCCGGGCGGCGTGAATGTCCTTGCCGCAGGTGAAGCAGTGGGCAAACAGGGCGGTGGCCAGAACCGGCCCGCCCGGCAGGTCCAGGCGGGCGGCAAGGTCGTGGCCGGAATGTCCGGGGAAGGTGACGGCTTCGGTCGGCATGATCTGGCTCCTGATCCGGGGATAGGTCCAAGGTGGGCCTTCTTTCGCCTCAGGCAAGGGGCGGCGAAAGACGGGTCATGCCATGGTTGCGGCAGCGCCGGGACCGGGCCCGGGGCAAAACTGCGCGCACAGGGCGCAGGGAGGGCGCTCAGGCGCGCTCCAACTCGCCGCCGGCCTGCACCCAGTGAGCCAGCCCGCCGATATTGTGGACATCCTCATAGCCCAGCTGCCTGAGCAGCGACTGCGCGTGGTGCGACCGGGCGCCCGAGGCGCAATAGACGGCAATGGAGCCCGCGGATTTCAGGGCCGGGTGAAAATCGGGGTGGCGCGGGTCGGCCGCATCGCGCAGGCGCATCAGGGGAATGTGCAGCGCGCCCCTGGCCTTGCCGGAAGAGACGACCTCGCCATGTTCGCGAACGTCGATCAGCGTGATCTTTCCTTCCCGGGCCGCCTGCACGGCCTCGTGCGGGCTCATGCCCGGGGCGGGTCGGGGTTTGCGCATGAAGAACATCTCGATCCTTTCCTGTCTGTCCTGCGTCGCCGCTTGCGGCATTGCCGGAAATATAACATTCAAAATGTGGAATACAATCGGGATTGCGATGAAACGGTCAGGTTCCGCCTTTGTTCGCAGTTTCCGGTTGGAGACTCGACCGCGCTCGACTATTTCTTGACCATCTGTCCGGGGAACTCGCATGGCTGAGCCGAAAAAGATCGAAGTGCGCGGGGCGCGCGAACACAATCTCAAGGGGATCGACGTGGACATCCCGCGCGACCGGCTGGTGGTCATCACCGGCCTGTCGGGGTCGGGCAAGTCGAGCCTGGCCTTCGATACCATCTATGCGGAAGGGCAGCGGCGCTATGTCGAAAGCCTCTCGGCCTATGCGCGCCAGTTCCTGGACATGATGGAAAAGCCGGATGTGGACCACATCACCGGCCTTTCCCCGGCCATCTCGATCGAGCAGAAGACCACCTCGAAGAACCCGCGCTCCACCGTCGGCACGGTGACCGAGATCTACGACTATCTGCGGCTGCTGTTCGCCCGCGCCGGTACGCCCTACAGCCCCGCCACCGGCCTGCCGATCGAGGCAAGCCAGGTGCAGGACATGGTGGATCGGATCATGGCGATGGAGGAGGGCACCCGCGCCTATCTGCTGGCTCCGATCGTGCGCGACCGCAAGGGCGAGTACCGCAAGGAATTTCTCGAACTGCGCAAGCAGGGGTTCCAGAGGGTCAAGGTGGACGGCCAGTTCCACGAGCTGGACGAGCCACCCGTGCTTGACAAGAAGTTCCGCCACGACATCGACGTGGTGGTGGACCGGATCATCGTCCGCCCCGGCATGGAGACGCGGCTGGCCGACAGCCTGCGCACGGCGCTGGACCTGGCCGACGGGATCGCGATCGTGGAAACCGCCCCGCGCGAAGGCGAGGGCGCGCCCGAGCGCATCACCTTCAGCGAAAACTTCGCCTGCCCGGTCAGCGGCTTCACCATCCCGGAAATCGAGCCGCGGCTGTTTTCCTTCAACGCCCCCTTCGGCGCCTGCCCGGAATGCGACGGGCTGGGGGTGGAGCTGTTCTTCGACGAACGCCTGGTGGTGCCGGACGTGACGCTGCGGGTGGCGGACGGGGCGATCGCGCCGTGGCGCAAGGGCAAGTCGCCCTATTTCCTGCAGACCATCGAGTCACTCGCCCGCCATTACGGGTTCGACAGGAACGCCCGCTGGAAGGACCTGCCGGAGAAGGTGCAGCGGATGTTCCTTTACGGTTCGGGCGACGAGGAAATCCGCTTCCGCTATGACGAAGGCGGCCGGGTCTACGAGGTCACGCGGGTCTTCGAAGGGGTGATCCCCAACATGGAACGCCGCTGGCGCGAGACCGACAGCGCCTGGGTGCGCGAAGAGTTCGAACGCTACCAGAACCGCCGCCCCTGCGGGGCCTGCGGCGGCCACCGGCTGCGGGCCGAGGCTCTGGCGGTGAAGATCGGGGGTCTGCATATCGGCGAGGTGGTGCAGATGTCGATCCGCGAGGCCCTTGCCTGGGTCGAACGGGTACCCGAAAGCCTGAGCGCGCAGAAGAACGAGATCGCCCGCGCCATCCTGAAGGAGATCCGCGACCGGCTCGGGTTCCTGAACAACGTGGGACTGGAATACCTTACGCTGAGTCGTTCAAGCGGCACGCTGTCAGGCGGGGAAAGCCAGCGGATCCGGCTGGCCAGCCAGATCGGTTCGGGGCTGACGGGGGTGCTCTACGTGCTGGACGAGCCCTCCATCGGCTTGCATCAGCGCGACAACGGGCGGCTTCTGGCAACGCTGAAGAACCTGCGCGATCAGGGCAACACGGTGATCGTGGTGGAACATGACGAAGAGGCGATCCGCGCCGCCGACCATGTCTTCGACATCGGGCCCGGCGCCGGCGTGCATGGCGGGCGGGTGGTGGCCCAGGGTACGCCCGAAGAGGTGGCCGCGGATCCGGCGTCGCTGACGGGGCAGTACCTGAGTGGCAAGCGCGTGATCCCCATTCCCGCCGAGCGTCGCCCAGGAAACGGGAAAAAGGTAACTGTCGTAGGCGCTTGCGGCAACAACCTCAAGGATGTGACGGTGGATTTCCCGCTGGGCATGTTCGTCTGCGTTACCGGGGTTTCGGGCGGCGGCAAGTCCACCCTGACCATCGAGAC
>JALTNO010000298.1 GCA_027000645.1 Paracoccaceae bacterium
GGCGGGTCCAGCGTTGAATCACCTCAAGGTCATATTGCCGCCGGGGCTCTATTTCGTCGGCACGCCGATCGGGACCGCGCGCGACATCACGCTCAGGGCGCTGGACGTGCTGGCTTCGGCCGACGTGATTGCGGCCGAGGACACGCGCAGCCTGCGCCGGCTGATGGAGATTCATGGCATCCCGCTGGAGGGGCGGCCGCTGATCGCCTACCACGACCACAGCAGCGGCGGGGTGCGCGCGCGCCTGCTGGCCGAACTGCGCGCCGGCCGGTCGGTGGCCTACGCCTCCGAGGCGGGGATGCCGCTGATCGCCGATCCCGGTCACGACCTGAGCCGTGCTGCGGCCGCCGAAGGTCATCTGGTGACCGCCGCACCGGGCCCTTCGGCGCTGCTGACCGCGCTGACGCTGGCCGGTCTGCCGACAGATGCCTTTTTCTTCGCGGGTTTTCTGCCCAATGCCTCGGCGGCACGGCGCCGGCGCCTGGCGGAACTGGCCACCATTCCGGGCACGCTGGTGTTTTACGAATCACCGCGTCGTACCGCAGCCAGCCTGCGTGACATGGCCGATGTCCTGGGAGGCGATCGCCAGGCGGCCATGTGCCGGGAACTGACCAAGAAATTCGAGGAAATCCGCCGCGGAACGCTGGCGGAGCTGGCATCGGACCTGGCCGGGGAAACGCTGCGCGGAGAGGTGGTCCTGCTCGTGGACCGAAAACGTTCGGAAAATGTTAGCGAATCGGACCTAGAGTCGGATCTGAAGGCGGCGCTGAAGATAGGAACGGTCAAGGATGCTGCGGACATGGTGGCCCGGATGCACGGCGTTTCGCGCCGGACGGTCTATCAGAAGGCGTTGAAACTGGCGAAGGAATGAAGGGGCATGGCTCGGGGAAGAGAATGCGCCGCGGGTAACGGGCGGTCGTATCGGGGGCAGGTCGCCCATCTCGCAGGGCTTGCGGCAGAAGCGCAGATCGCGCGGGAATACGAACGGCGCGGCTATACGGTTGCAAGGCGGCGCTGGCGCGGCGCGGGCGGCGAAATAGATCTCATCACACGCGGCCGTGACGGCGTGGTCTTCGTCGAGGTCAAGAAGGCCCGCGATTTCGCCCGGGCGGCGGAACGGGTAACCCGCCGCCAGATCCACCGGATCTGTGCATCAGCCGCCCAGTTTCTGGCCGGCGAGCCGGACGGCCAGTTGACGAATGTCAGGTTCGATGTGGCGCTGGTCGATTCCGCGGGGATGTTTCACATCGTGGAAAACGCCTTCGAAGCGGCCTGAGCGGTCTGCGCGGCATTGAACCTGGCTGCCGGCTGGGTCATGTATCGGGCCACCGACCCGAGGATGCCGCCATGAAGATCGCCTTTCAGATGGATCCGATCCAGTCCGTCGATATCGATGCCGACAGCACCTTCCGCCTGGCCGAGGAAGCTCAGGCCCGCGGGCACGAGCTGTTCTATTACGGTCCGGACCAGCTCGCCTATCAGGAGGGGCGCATTACCGCGCGCGGTCATGACATGACCGTGCAACGTGTTGCCGGCGCGCCTGCCGTTCTGGGAGAGGAACGCGAGATCGATCTGTCCGAGCGGGATGTCGTCTGGCTGCGGCAGGATCCGCCCTTTGACATGCACTATATCACCTCGACCCACCTTCTGGACCGGCTCGGCCCGGGGACGCTGGTTGTCAACGATCCGTTCTGGGTGCGGAACTTCCCGGAAAAGCTGCTGGTTCTCGACTTCCCCGACCTGACACCGCCGACGACGATCGCCCGCGATCTGGAAACGATCCGGGCGTTCAAGCACCGGCATGGCGACATCATCCTCAAGCCGCTTTACGGCAATGGCGGTGCCGGCGTGTTCCGGCTGGACGAGAACGACCGAAATCTCGGCGCACTCTATGAACTTTTCACCGGCTTCTCGCGCGAGCCGCTGATTGTCCAGAAATTCCTGCCCGAGGTGCGCAACGGCGACAAGCGGGTGATTCTGGTCGATGGCGAGCCCGTGGGTGCGATCAACCGGGTCCCGGCGGCGGGTGAGACGCGGTCCAACATGCATGTGGGCGGGCGGCCCGAACCGACCGGCCTGACCGACCGCGACCGCGAGATCTGCGCTCGCATCGGGCCGCTGCTGCGCGAGAGGGGGCAGGTCTTTGTCGGGATCGACGTGATCGGTGACTACCTGACCGAGATCAACGTGACCTCGCCCACCGGCATCCAGGAACTCGAGCGTTTCGACGGCATTAATGTGGCGGCGCGCATCTGGGATGCGGTGGAGGCGCGTCTGCGCTGATTGCCGTCGGGGCGGGGAGGAGGAATGCCGGGAACTGCCGGTTCGAGCGCGGAATCGGGCTCAGGCGGCGACGGGTGTTGACAGTCGGAAGCTGAGGGCCTCGGCGATGTGGGGGCGGCGGACCGTCTCCGATCCGTCGAGATCGGCAATGGTGCGTGCCACCCTGAGAATCCTGTGATACCCGCGCGCCGAAAGGCGGAATCTCTCGGCCGAACGTGTCAGGAGATTCCGACCCTCGGCATCAGGCCTGGCAATTTCGTCCAGCACCCTGCCCTCGGCATCCGCGTTCTGATGCAGATGCGGATGCGCGGCATAGCGGTCGGCCTGCACCTGCCGTGCTGCCGCGACCCGGGCGGCGACGGTGGCCGAGGTTTCGCCATCGCCGGGCAGGTCGAGGTCCATGAAGCTCACGGGCGGAACTTCAAGGCGCAGGTCGAACCGATCCATCAACGGGCCTGAAATCCTTCCCATGTAGTCGGCGCCGCAGGCCGGCGCGCGGGCGCAGGCCCGGGCCGGGTCGCTGAGATAGCCGCAGCGGCAGGGATTGGCCGCGGCCACCAGAAGAAAGCGGCAGGGGTATTTCACGTGGGCATTGGCGCGGGCGACGACCACTTCTCCGGTTTCGATCGGCTGGCGCAGGGTTTCGAGAACCGTGCGCGAGAATTCGGGAAACTCGTCCATGAACAGCACGCCGTTATGGGCAAGACTGATCTCCCCCGGCCCCGCGCCACGCCCGCCGCCCACGATCGCGGCCATCGAGGCGGTGTGATGCGGTCGGCGGAACGGCCGGGTTCGGCTGATGCCGCCCTGGTCGAGCAGCCCGCATAGCGAGTGCACCATCGAGGTTTCCAGCGCCTCTGCCGGCGTCAGAGGCGGCAGGATGCCCGGAAGTCTTGCCGCGAGCATGGATTTGCCCGATCCGGGCGTGCCCACCAGCATCACATGGTGCCGCCCCGCTGCCGCGATCTCCAACGCGCGCTTGGCCCGTTCCTGTCCCTTCACGTCGCGCAGATCGGGTACCCGCGATGGCGTGTGGACCTCGCCAGGCCGGGCCGGAGCCAGCGGTGACTGCCCCGTACAGTGGCGCACCACGTCGCCC
>JALTNO010000299.1 GCA_027000645.1 Paracoccaceae bacterium
CCATGAATGGAGCGGTGAATATTCTGGCGTCCATTCGTGAGAATCCCGGCGTGCTTGGCAATCGCGCCCTGGCGCATGCGAAACAGCACGACATCGCCGGTACGCGCTTCATCCACCGGCAACTCCACCATCGCCGCCCGCGCGGCCTCGGCCAGCACCTCGATCGGCCCGGCCTCGCCCCAGTCACGCGAATAGGGAGGCACGAGCATCGGCTCCGGGCCCACGACCTCGCGCCACACGCCCCGGATCAGGCCGAGGCAGTCGCAGCCGACCGCCTTGACCGAGGCCTGATCGTGGTACGGCGTGCCGAGCCAGCTGCGCGCCGCCCGGACGACGCGGGCCGGCATGATGCGTGCCGCGCTTGTCACAGCACCGCCCCCGCGTTGTCTTCGCCTTTCGCGGCATAGCGGATCACGGTGTCCTGGCCGGGGATGTGGGGGAAGCCGCGGAAGTTGACCCCGTTTGCGAAGCGGCCCGTGCAGGTCTCGAACAGCTTGTCGCAGCCGGCGGTGATGTCGAACGTGTCGCCCGCGGCAATTGCCAGTACCGGAGCTTCGAGAAGCGTGACGGTCACGTTGGTCGACCCGGCCGCGTGCGTCAGAACCTCGCCCTTGCGGCCCGCGTTGGCGCCGCCCGTCCAGCCGAGCGTGCCCAGCGCGAACCAGCCGTCGGTGTAAGCCGACAGGCCTGAGACGGTGAACGCACGGTCGCCATCGACCGTCATCACCGCGCCGGAGCCCTTCCAGGCCGGATCGCTCAGGTCCACCCCGCAGCGGGCATCGCCGAGGCTTGCATCGCATGTCGCCTGAAACGTCCGCCCGATGGTCTGGTTCAGGACGTGGGCCAGCGAGCGCATCTCGGCCACGAACTGCACCCGGCCGCGGCGGACCTGCCCGATGGCACCGCGCCGCATCAGCACCCGCTGGCTGGTGTCCTGCCAGTTCACGCGCCAGATCTCGACCCCGGCATTGTCCCAGCGCCCTTCGAGAATATCGGTCTCGGTGATGGTGGTGGAGGTCAGCACCCCTTCGGCGTCCTGCGCATCGACCGACAGGTCGGAACCGGTCCTGATCTCCGAGGCCGTGAAGCCCGACTCGGGCTCGAACGTCGTGCCGTCAAACGTCAGCGGCAGGTCGTGGTCGGTGAACCCGAACACCTGCCCGTCGGAACGGGTCAGGCGCCAGCACCAGGCCAGCGTCGTGGTGCCGGTGTCGAGATGGGCCTGCAGGCCCGTTGGCAGGGTCTTCATCGGCAGGTCCCCGTCATGCGGTCATCGAGGTCCGCGATCCAGCGCGCCCAGGCGGGCGGCACGGTGGCGATGGTCGCGACGAGCGGCCGGTCAAGGCGAGCTTCGCCATAGGCCGCACAGCCCGCATCACCAGCGCCCATCGTTGCGGCGCAGCCGCTCAGCAGGATCAGGACCGCGCCCGTCGCGGACCGCCCTGCGCCCCGCTTCCAGCTTTCCGAGCATCTCTTCATGTGCATCGCGTTCGGCCTCCTTCCTGCCTTCGCGCTTTCCCTGCAGCCGGCCCCAGAAATGGCCGAGAACCAGACCGAGACCGGCGCCCAGCGCCGCCAGCAGTCCCGCCAGGAGTTCACCGATCACCGCGGAACCCCCGTTCCAGCCGGTCGCGCAGGCCAATCAGGCCGAGACCGAGGAAGATCAGCCCGGCGGGCGAGGCATCGCCGGTGCCGGCCAGGAGCGCGACGAGGCGGGACAGTTCGGCGAGCGGACCCGTTGCGGGCAGTGTCACGGAGGCGATGCCGGTGAGCATGGCGAGCAGCCCCGCCCACCATGTCAGCGAGGTCGGTCGGATGTAACGCATGGGGGTCAGGTCCTCCGGATCAGGGTGGAAAGGAAATCGACCAAGCGAGCGAGCCGACCGGTCGGTGTGTTTGGGCTGGGTTCGGGCTTGACGGGACGCAATATCGCCAGCGCCTCATTCTCGGTGAGCCGTCGAACCGGCCGCGAGAAGTCCACCCGGCCAGCGCGATCCACGGACCAGACCGGGATCGTGCCGCCGGGATAATGGCCATGCCGGAACAGGTCCCGCTCGGCTTCCCGGCGCGGAATGATAGACGCGGGCTTGCGCCAGTTCAGGAATGCTTCGGCGGCGGCGACGCGATTGCCGGCATTGAGATGCCGAGTCAGTGCCGCACTAGAAATGCCGCCGGTGTTGTAGTGGAACGAGACCAGCGCATCGAACTCGCGGGGCTCAAGCGGCACGGTCACGGCGCGACGGACGTCGGCCTCATAGCGCGCAAGATCGGCGCGAAACACCCGGAACGCCTCGCGGATCCCGGCATCGAGATCGTCAGGCATGCCGCGCGGCGTCGCCGCCGGATCGGGCGGCCCGGCGGCGGCGGTGTGGCCGATGCCGAAGGTCCAGGTGCCGGTGGAATCGCGATAGGGCCCGGGCACGATACCCTCGTGCCGGGCAAGGGCCAGCAGGCCCCGGTCGGTCATCTGCATGGGGTTACCTCAGAAGCGAGAGAAACAGGATCAGCGCTGCGATGGCGAGGCCGATGCGCAGACGGTGGGCAAAGGCATCACGCGGGTCGTCGGTCAGGCGCCGCAGGCCGCGCAGGACACGAACGAGATCACTCATCATGACCTCCCCGCGCCTCGCGCAGGCGCGCGAGCACCAGCTCGATCACCGCCGGGCCGAAGACCCCGACCAGATAGGCGGCGGAACCGGCGGCACCCCCGGCCGGGATCGCCTGGGGCGGCAGGCCCAGCCAGTTGGTGATCACCGCCATCGACAGGCTGCCCATCCCGGCCGCGATCAGCCCGCCGAGCAGAATATGCCGCAGGGCGTCGCGCAGGCGCATCTTCGTCGTCAGCGCATTGGTTGCCCCGCCCAGTGCGCCCCAGGCGGCGAGGATTACGGCGGTGGAAGCTGCGAGATCGCGCAGCACCGTCGCAACAAATCCGGTGTCATCATTCATCGCCGAACCTCGATCAGGGGAATGGATGTGATCGAACCCAGCCGCTCGATATCCAGCGTTACGTCCAACGCTTCGGTATCAAAGCGCACCGGAACGTCGAATTCGAAGCCTGCGGTGATCGCCGCACCCGATGCCGGGGCCGTGTTGAGGGTGACAAAACCTGTCGTAGTGTCCACGGACCAGCCCGTGGTCTGCTCCACGCCGTCGATGGCCACCAGCACGGTCCCGTCGACCGGCTTGGTTATCGTCCGGGTCCAGCTTTGCGACCCGGACGCATAGGCCTTCACCAGCTGGAAGTCGGTGGTGGCACCGTCCCCTGTGCCGATACTCTGGTCCGTCGCGGCTGGTGTCCCGGACGGCAGACAGGACTTCCAGTCGGCCCAGTCCTTCCAGCGGAAGCCGTAAAGCCGCCCGTTGCGGGCCTCGAAG
>JALTNO010000300.1 GCA_027000645.1 Paracoccaceae bacterium
GCCCAGGCCCGCCCGCCCTTCATCTATCGCCCGGCGCACTACCTGCGGCAGTTTCACGAAAGATATGCCGAGCCCTCGGCGCTGGCGGCGGCGGTGGACGACGCGCGGGTGAAAAGCTGGGCCGCGCTGCACAACAAGCGCGACAACATGTACAAGTTCGACAACCCCGAGCTTCCGACCCTTCAGCCCTGGGTCAACGCCACCGCGGGCAAGAGGATCCGGCACAAGTTCGTGCGCAACCCCTATTTCCACAGGATCGACGCGCGGGGCGTGCAGCTTCCCTATATCGACGTGGTCGAGATGGAAATCGTCGCCCCCGGCCTGGTCGCGGCCAGGGCGAACGCGGGAGAGACCGACCTGCAGGGCCGCGGGCTGGACTTCCGAAACATCTCGATCCTGCGCAAGGGCGAGGCGGAGGGCGGCAACTACCGGACCCTGCTGTGGAAGACCGGCGTTGCCTCGCAGGTGGCGATCTATCCCAACCTCAACTACAACGATCCGGTCTGGCGCGGGGTGCTGCGCGACGTGCGGGTGCGCCGGGCGCTGTCGCTGGCCATCAACCGCGACGCCATCAACCGGGCGCTCTACTTCAAGCTGGCCAAGCCGGGCGCCATGACCGTCCTGCCGCAAAGCCCGTTCTTCGACCCGAAACTGCGGGAAGCCTGGGCCGCCCATGACGTGGAACAGGCCAACCGGCTGCTGGACGAGGCCGGGCTCACGGGGCGCACCTCCGACGGGTACCGGACGCTGCCCGACGGGCGCAAGATGGAGATCGTGATCGAAACCGCGGGCGAACGGCAGGAGGTCGAGAACGCCCTTCAGATCATCACCGACAACTGGCGCGATATCGGCGTGCGGCTGGTGATGCGCCCGCTTGACCGCGACATCCTGCGCAACCGGGTCTTTGCCGGCACCTCGATGGCATCGGTCTGGTACGGATGGGACAACGGCATACCCCAGCCCTACACTTCGCCCGCCTACCTGGCGCCGACCGATCAGGTGTTCCTGTCCTGGCCGAAATGGGGGCAGTACTACCAGACCAACGGCGCCGCGGGCGAGCCACCCGACATGCCCGAAGCGCAGCGGCTTCTGGATCTGCTGCACCGGTGGGAACGGGCCACTTCGGACGAGGAACGCTCGGCCGTCTGGCGCGAGATGCTGCAGATCCATGCCGACCAGGTCTATGCCATTGGCACGCTGGCCGAGGCACCGCAGCCGATCGTGGTCAACAAACGGCTGCGCAACGTGCCGGAAAAGGCCATGTGGGCCTGGGATCCGGGGGCGCATTTCGGCGTGCACCGGATGGACGAATTCTGGTTCGACTGACCTGACCGCCGACAGGAGGCACGCGTGATGGAGATCCTGCGCTACACGATCTACCGCTTCGGCACGATGCTGCTGACGCTGCTGGTCGTGTCGGTGCTGATCTTCATCATCATCAACCTGCCGCCCGGCGACTACCTGTCCAACCAGATCGCGGAACTGAAGGCCTCGGGGCAGTCCGCCGGCGTCGCCAAGGCCGAGTTCCTGCGCCGCGAATACGCGCTCGACCGGCCGCTGTGGGAACAGTACATGATCTGGATGGGCTTCATGCCGGGGCCGAACGGGTTCTCGGGGCTGATCCAGGGCGATTACGGCTGGTCCTTCGAATTCGACCGCCCGGTGGCCGAGATCGTCGGTGACAGCCTGTGGCTGACCGTCCTGGTCAATTTCGCCGCCGTGATGTTCGTCTATGCCGCCGCGCTGCCGCTGGGCGTGCTGGCGGCGGCGAAGTCGCGCACCTGGATCGACTACATCACCGCCCTGATCGGCTATCTCGGGCTGGCCACGCCCAACTTCCTGCTGGCGCTGATCATGTTCTATTACGGGCACAAGTATTTCGACCTGCCCATCGGCGGCCTGATGGACCCGGTCTATGAAGGCCAGCCGATGAGCTGGGACAAGCTCCAGTCGATCCTGCTGCACCTCATCGTGCCGACCTTCGTGATCGGGACCTCGGGCGCCTCGGCCATGCAGCAGCGGCTGCGCGCCAACATGCTGGACGAACTGGGCAAGCCCTACGTGGAAACCGCCATCGCCAAGGGACTCTCGCCGGCCCGGATGCTGACCAAGTACCCGCTGCGCGTGGCCTTCAACCCGTTCGTCGCCGATATCGGCAACCTGCTGCCCTCCATGGTGTCGGGCTCGGTTCTGGTGTCGGTGGTGCTGGGGCTGCAGACCATCGGGCCGACGCTGCTGACCGCGCTCAAGACCCAGGACCAGTTCCTGTCGGCCTTCGTGCTGATGTTCGTGGCGCTGCTAACGCTGGTCGGCACGATGATCTCGGACATCCTGCTGGTGATGCTCGATCCGCGCATCCGCTACGAGGGGCGCGAGGCATGACGCAACTCCCCGACGGCCGCTATGTGGACGACGCGCCCTACGACCCCGAGGCCAGCCTGCGCCTGCCCGAGCGGCGCGATCTGGATGCACCGAACTGGCTGCTGATCTGGCGCAAGTTCCGCAAGCACCGGCTGGGGCTGATATCGGGCATCTTCCTGCTGAGCGCCTATCTGCTGCTGCCCTTTGCCGGCTTCTTCGCGCCCTACACCGCCAACGAACGCGACGAGGAACGCCTTTACGCCCCGCCGCAGGCGATCAACTGGTGGTACGAGGGGAAATTCATCGGCCCCTTCGTCTATCCGACCACCGCCGAAGCCGATCTGGAGACCTTCCAGTGGGTGTTCAAGCCCGACACCACCCGTCCGATGAAGCTGGAATTCTTCTGCCGCCGCGGGAGCTACAAGCTGGCCGGGCTGATCGAGACCGATCTGCACCTGTTCTGCGCCCCCGAAGGCGCCACCATCTTCCTGCTCGGCTCGGACCGGCTGGGCCGCGATGTGTTCAGCCGCATCCTGTACGGCGCGCAGCTGTCGCTGACCGTGGGCCTGATCGGGATCGCGGTGTCGTTCACGCTGGGCATCCTGCTGGGCAGCATGGCGGGCTATTTCGGCGGCTGGATCGACTGGGTCATCAACCGCGCGATCGAGATACTGCGCTCCCTGCCCGAACTGCCGCTGTGGCTGGCGCTCAGCGCAGCGGTGCCGTCGAACTGGGGGCCGGTGGCGGTGTTCTTCATCATCTCGATCATCCTCGGCATCCTCGACTGGCCGGGGCTTGCGCGGTCGGTGAGGGCCAAGTTCCTCTCCCTGCGCGAAGAGGAATACGTCCGCGCCGCCGAGATGATGGGCGCCACCTCGGGCCGGGTGATCCGCAAGCACCTGCTGCCCAATTTCATGTCGCACCTGATCGCCAGCGCCACGCTGTCGATCCCGGCAATGATCCTCGGTGAAACGGCGCTCTCCTTCCTCGGGCTGGGGCTGCGGGCGCCGGCGGTCAGCTGGGGGGTGATGCTGAACGACGCGCAGAACCTGGCCTCGATCGAGATCTATCCATGGACGGCCGTTCCGATGATTCCGATCATCGTGGTCGTTCTGGCCTTCAACTTCCTCGGCGACGGGCTTAGGGATTCGCTGGATCCCTACGACCACTGACGCGGCACCCGCCGCCGGAGCATTGCATGACCATCGACAACCGGGACACGCCCCGCGGCTTCGCCTTTGCGCTTTCGGCCTATCTGATGTGGGGCATCCTGCCGATCTACATGAAGGCGATTTCACACATACCCCCGGTCGAGATCATCGCCCACCGGGCCCTGTGGTCGGTGCCCGTCGCGGGGGCGGTGCTTCTGATCCTGCGGCGCGTGCAGGACATTGCCGCCGCCTTCCGTTCGCCGCGCGTGCTGGCCATGGGGGCGGTCACGGCGTCGCTGATCACGGTCAACTGGGGCACCTATGTCTGGGCCATCGCCAACGAGAGGACGGTCGAGGCGGCGCTGGGCTACTACATCAACCCGCTGTTCAGCGTCATGCTGGGGGCAATTCTGCTGAGAGAGCGTCTGACGCGGCTGCAGGTTGCCGCAGTCGCACTGGCCGCGGCCGCCGTCGCGGTCCTCACCTGGGACACCGGGCGGCTGCCGATGGTCGCCCTGATCCTGACCGGAAGCTGGGGATTCTATTCCTATTTCAAGAAATCCCTGCCCATCGGACCGAATCAGGGCTTCCTGCTCGAAGTGCTGCTGCTCAGCCCTGCGGCGCTGGCCTGGGTGGCCTGGCTCGGCCTGACCGGAAAGGGGCATTTCCTGGCCGGGAGCGCGGCCGATACCTGGCTGCTGCTGGGGAGCGGGGTCATCACCGCCGCGCCGCTTCTGGTCTATGCCAACGGGGCCAAGCTGCTGCGGCTGTCCACCATCGGCATCATGCAGTACATCGCGCCCACCATGATCTTCCTGATCGCGGTCTTCGTGTTCGGAGAGCCGCTCGGGCGGTCCCGCATGATCGCCTTTCCGATGATCTGGGCGGCGCTGGTCCTTTACTCGGTCCCGATGCTGCAGCAGGCCCGCCGCGCCCGCTCCGAACGGCGGGGGGGATGACGCCGCGGGGTTTCGCCCGCAAAGGCCCCGGATACATGCGCGCACCGGGAAATTCGTGTTTTCAAATCCGCCGGGTTTGACTAACACGGGACGAGGCCGCAGGGGGCGGGACTGATCGGAACATGGCAAATCTGAACGGATCGGAAAGGATCGCCGTCCTCGGCCTGGGCTATGTCGGCCTGCCGCTGGCGCTGGCCCTGTCGCGGGCGGGCTTCGACACGGTGGGCTTCGACACCGACCCGGCGCATGTCGCGGCCCTGCGCGAGGGCCATGACCGCAACGGTGAAATCGCCGAAGCGTCGCTGCGCGGCACCGATACGCGGTTTACCCACGACCCTGCCGACCTTGCCGGCATCACCGCCTTCATCGTCGCGGTCCCGACCCCAATCACCGATGCCCGCACCCCCGACCTGAAGCCGCTGCGCGGCGCCTGCGCGCTGATTGCCCCGCATCTGCGCCCCGGCGCTCTGGTGATCGTGGAATCCACCGTCTATCCCGGCGTGACCGAAGAAATCTGCGCCCCCACCCTGGCTGCCGGCAGCGGGCTGCGTCCGTTCGACGACTTCAAGCTGGCCTATTCGCCCGAGCGCGTGAACCCGGGTGATGCGGAACATTCCCTGGAAAGCGTGGTCAAGATCATCTCGGCCCAGGACGAGGAAACGCTGGACCGGGTCGAGGCCATCTATGCCCCCGTGGTCAAGGCCGGGCTGCACCGGGCCAGCTCGATCGCCACGGCCGAGGCAGCCAAGGTGATCGAGAACACCCAACGCGACCTGAACATCGCGCTGGTCAACGAATTCGCGCTGATCTTCTCGCGGCTGGGGCTGGATACGCTGGAGGTGCTGGAGGCTGCCGGAACCAAGTGGAACTTTCTCCCCTTCCGCCCCGGGCTTGTCGGCGGGCACTGCATCGGGGTGGATCCCTACTACCTCACCTACCGGGCCGAGCAGCTCGGCTATCACCCCGAGGTGATCCTTGCCGGGCGACGGATCAACGACAACATGGGCCGGCACGTGACGCAGGAGCTGATCAAGGCGATGCTTGCGCGCGGCATCAACCCGGCCGGGGCGCGGGTGCTGGTCATGGGCTTCGCCTTCAAGGAGAATTGCGCCGATACCCGGAACACACGGGTCGCCGACACCGTGTCCGAGCTGGCCGCCTACTCGGTGCAGGCGGATGTGCATGACCCCTGGATCGACCCCGAGGCCGTGCAGGCGGAATACGCGATCTCGCCGGTAGAAAGCCCCCGCCCCGGAACATATGACGCCATCGTGGTCGCGGTCGCGCATCGCCAGTTCGTCGAGATGGGAAGTGCGGCCATTCGGGCATTGGGAAAACCGGGCGCGGTTCTGTATGATATCAAGGGCGTTTTCGGCAAGTCGGGCGCCGACCTCAGGCTTTAGGCGGGATCATGGACGGAACGACAGGCAGGGGAAGGGCCCATGGCGGCAAGCGGGCGTCACGCGTCATGCTCTACAGCCACGACACCTTCGGCCTTGGCCACCTGCGCCGTTCCCGGGCCCTGGCCTCGGCGATCACGCGGGCCGATCCGTCCGCCTCGGCACTTATCCTGACCGGTTCGCCCATTGCCGGGCGGTTCACCTTCCCGCCGCGCGTCGATCACGTCCGGCTGCCGGGCGTGACCAAGCTCAGCGACGGGTCCTACGCATCGCGCACGATCGGAATGGATATCGACGAGGTCACCGACCTGCGTGCCGGGCTGATCCGTGCCACGGCGGAACAGTTCGAACCCGACGTACTGATCGTGGACAAGGAGCCCACGGGCTTTCGCGGCGAGCTTCTGCCGACGCTGGACGACCTGGTGCGGCGGGGCGGATCGCGGATCATCCTCGGCCTGCGCGACGTGCTGGACGAACCCGGCATCCTTGCCGCGGAATGGGCGCGCAAGGGCGCCGACCGTGCCACCGAAACCTATTACGACGAAATCTGGATCTACGGCGTCCGCTCCGTCTATGACCCGACTTCCGGCCTGGATCTCGACCCGGAGGTCAGGGCGCGGATGCACTGGACCGGCTACCTGCGACGCGAGCTTGCCTCGTCCGCCGCCCCCCCCGAACGACCCTACATCCTGGTAACGCCGGGCGGCGGCGGCGACGGCGAGGCGCTGATCGACCTGGTCCTGTCCGCCTACGAGCGCGACCCGGCCCTGTCGCCCCGCGCGATCATCGTCTATGGCCCGTTCCTGTCGGGCAACAGGCGTGCCGACTTCGAAACCCGCGTCGGGCGGCTTGGCGGCCGGGTCACGGCGACCGGCTTCGATTCCGAGATAGAAACCCTCTACTCCGGTGCCGCCGGCGTCATCTGCATGGGCGGTTACAACACCTTCTGCGAGGTGCTTTCCTTCGACAAGCGGGCGGTCATCGTGCCGCGCACGGTGCCCCGGCTCGAACAGTGGATCCGCGCCAGCCGCGCCGAGGAACTGGGGCTGGTCAGGATGCTGGACGAGAACCGCGGCGAACTTGCCCCCGAGGCCATGATCGGCGCCATCCGCAACCTGCCGTCGCAGCCCCTGCCCTCCGAAGCGATCGGAAGCGGCCTGCTGGACGGGCTCGATTACGTGACGGCACGGGTCGGGGCGCTTCTCTCCGGGCTTGCGAAACAGGCCGCCGAATGACCGCAGATGCCCCGCCGCTCGCGGTGCTGGTGAAGGGATGGCCGCGGCTTTCGGAAACCTTCATCGCGCAGGAACTGGTGGCGCTGGAGGCGCGCGGGCACCGGTTCGAGATCTGGTCGCTGCGCCACCCCACCGACGTCAAGCGCCACCCGCTGCACGACCGGCTGGACGCGCCGGTGCGCTATCTGCCGGAATATCTCCACGAGGAACCGGACCGCGTCTGGCGCGCCCGCGCCGCCGCGCGCGCCCTGCCCGGCTATGCCAAGGCCCGGGCCGTGTGGCGCGCGGATCTGCGCCGCGACCCCTCGACCAACCGCATTCGCCGCTTTGGACAGGCCTGCGTTCTGGCCGCCGAACTGCCCTCTGCCACGCGGGCGCTCTATGCGCATTTCCTGCATACGCCGTCCTCGGTCGCCCGCTATGCCGCGATTATGCGCGGCCTGCCGTGGAGCTTTTCCGCCCATGCCAAGGACATCTGGACCTCGCCCGAATGGGAAAAGCGCGAAAAGCTGAGCGCGGCGACCCACGGCGCGGCGTTCGGGACGACCTGCACCGCTTACGGCGCCCGGCACCTGCGCGCGCTGGCCGACGATCCGGCGCGGGTCGAACTGATCTATCACGGCCTGGACCTGTCGCGCTTTCCGCCGCCGCCCGCGCGCGCCCCGCGCCATCCCGATGCGCCGCTGCGCCTGCTGTCGGTGGGGCGGCTGGTCGAGAAAAAGGGGTTCGACCGGCTGATCGACGCGCTGGCCATGCTGCCCGCCGGGCTCGACTGGCGCTGGACCCATATCGGAGGCGGGCCGCTGGCCGAAGCGCTGGCGGCGCGGGCGCAGGCGGCAGGGCTGTCGGCCCGCATCGACTGGCGCGGCCCGAGCGACCAGCCCGAGGTGATCGCCGCCATGCGCGCGGCCGATCTGTTCGTCCTGCCCAGCCGCATCGCCGATGACGGCGACCGCGACGGCCTGCCCAACGTGCTGATGGAGGCTGCCTCGCAAAAGCTGCCGATCGTTTCCACCAGGGTCGCGGCCATCCCCGAATTCATCGACCACGGCCGCCACGGCCTGCTGACCGACGGCACGCCCGCCGCGCTGGCCCGGGCCATCCGCCAGCTGGCCGGCGCCCCCGCTCGTGCCGCGACAATGGCCGAAGCCGCGCTTGTCCGGCTGCGCGCGGATTTCACCATGGAGGCGGGAATTGCCCGCCTGTCGGACCGCCTTATGCTGCTGATCCCGGCGGAGGCCGCCCGATGACCCGGGTCGCCTTCTACGCGCCGATGAAATCGCCCCGCAGCCCGGTGCCCTCGGGCGACCGGGAGATGGCCCGCAACCTGATGCACGCGATCGAATCGGGCGGCGCAACGGTCGATCTGGTGTCCGAATTGCGGATCCACGACAGGACCGGCGAGCCCACCCGGCAAGCCACGGCCCGGCGCGAGGCGCAGGCCGAGATTGCCCGCCTGACCCGCGAATTGCAGGATGCAAGGCCGGCGCTCTGGGTGACCTATCACAACTACTACAAGGCCCCCGACCTGATCGGTCCGGATGTCAGCCGGGCCCTGGGCATCCCCTATGTGCAGATCGAATCGACCCGTGCGCGCAAGCGCCTGACCGGTCCCTGGGCGCAATTTGCCGAGGCTGCCGAAGCGGCCTGCGACGCGGCGCAGGTAATCTTCTACCTGACCTCGCACGATCTGATCACGATCAAACGCCACCGGGCCGAGGGCCAGCGGCTGGTGCGGCTGCGCCCCTTCCTGCCGGCAGAGACCCTGCCGCCGCCGTCCTCCTGCGACGGCCCGATGCTGGCAGCGGGCATGATGCGGCCGGGCGACAAGCTGGCCTCGTACCGGATCATCGCCGAAACCCTTGCCCATTTGCGCGGCGACTGGCGGCTGGACATCGCCGGAGACGGCCCGGCACGGGCGGAAGTCGAGGCCCTGCTGGCCCCTTTTGCCGGGCGGGTGCGGTTCCTGGGGCAGCTCGACCGCGCCGCGCTGGACCGCGCCTATGCCCGCGCTTCGCTGCTGCTGTGGCCCGGCGCCGGCGAAGCCTTCGGCATGGTCTATTTGGAGGCCCAGGCCACCGGGCTGCCGGTGGTGGCCCAGAACCGCCCCGGCGTGCGCGACGTGGTGCTGCGCGGCGGCCATCCCGGGCCGCGCGAAGGGGCGGTGGCGCTGGCGGCGCGGGTGCAGGAGATGCTGGACAATCCCCGCCTGCGGCGCCACACCGGCGCCGCGGCGCGGGACATGGTGGCGCGAAAACACCTCATCGGCACCGCCACACGAAGATTCTGGAAAACCGTGACGCCGTTGCTGGAGACCGCGCCATGATCCGCCTTGCCCTGCTCCGCCACGGCCATACCGAATGGAACCGCGCCGGCCGCATCCAGGGGCGCAGCGACATCGCGCTGGACGCACAGGCACGGGCGGATCTTTCCCGGCTGCGCCTGCCGGACCCGTGGCACCGGGCCGAGCTGTGGTCCAGCCCACTCTCCCGCGCGCGCGAGACCGCCCGGCTGGTCGCCGGCCGCGCCCCGCGCACCGCGCCGGAACTGACCGAAATGAACTGGGGGCGGTGGGAAGGACGCCACGGCGCCGATCTTCTGGCCGAGCCGGGAAGCGGCTTTCGCCATGTCGAGGACTGGGGCTGGGACTGGCGCCCGCCGGGCGGCGAAAGCCCCGCCGATCTGTGGGTACGGCTGCAGGGCTGGCTGGAGCGGCTCGACCGCGACGCGGTGGCGGTATGCCATATCGGCATCATGCGGGTTCTGCTGGCGCGCGCGCATGGATGGAACTTCGACGGCCCCGCCCCGTTCCGCATCAAGCGCAACCGTCTCTACATCCTGCGGGCAGAGGGCGGGCGGCTGTCCGCCGAACCCGAACCGCTCCGGCTGCTGCCACGAAAGGATGCCCCGTGAAGGTGATGATCGCTGTCACCCATCTGCTTGGCACCGGCCATCTGAGCCGGGCGCTGACGCTTGGCCGGGCCTTTGCCGAGGCCGGGCACCGGGTGCTGCTGGCCTCGGGGGGAATGCCCGCGCCGCATCTTGCCGCGCATGGGGTGACCCTTCTGCAACTGCCGCCGCTGCGTTCGGACGGGACCGATTTCGCCCGTCTGCTCGACGAGACCGGGACCGAGGCCGGTGCCCGCCTGTTCGCCGCCCGGCGCGATGCGCTGTGCGGGGCGATCAGGGATCTTACCCCCGATGCGCTCATCACCGAACTGTTCCCGTTCGGTCGCCGGGCACTGAGCGGGGAATTTCTCGCCCTGCTCGATGCCGCGCGGGACCTGCCCCGCCGCCCGCGTGTGCTGTCCTCGGTCCGCGATATCCTCGCGCCCCCGTCGCGACCCGAAAAAGCCGCCCGGACCGAGCGCATCGTGCTCGAACGCTATGATGCGGTGCTGGTCCATTCCGACCCGGCGCTGGTGCCGCTTGCGATCAGCTGGCCGGTCGCCGGCCGGCTGGAGGGCCGGTTGCGCTACACCGGCTACGTGGCCCCGCCGCCGGCCGAACCGCACCCGCAGCGGGCGGGCGAAGGCGAAATCCTCGTCAGCTCGGGTGGCGGCGCGGTCGGGCTGCCGATCTTCCGCGCGGCGATCGGGGCGGCCCGCCTGATGCCCGGCCGGCACTGGCGCCTGCTGGTCGGCGGCGGGCGCGAGCGGCTGGCCGAACTTCACGCCATGTCACCCCCCGGAAACGTGACCATCGAACCCGCCCGGCCCGATTTCCGGCAGATGCTGCACCATGCCGCGGCTTCGGTCAGCATGTGCGGCTACAATACCGCGCTCGACCTGCTTCAGGCCGGCACCCCGGCGGTGCTGATCCCCTTCGACGACGGCAACGAGGTCGAACAGGGCCTGCGGGCGCGAAACCTGGCCACCCTGCCGGGGTTCGACATGCTGCGCAGCGCCGAGCTGACCGGCGAAGCCCTCTCGGCGGCGGTGGCACGGGTCATCGGCGAAGGCCGCAGGAGCGGGGCGGGGCCGACATTCGATGGCGCCGCCCGGACGGTGGCCATCACCCGCGAGATCGTGGAGGCACGCGGATGAGAGTGGACTGGAGCCCGCTGACACGCGAACTGGCGCGCTGGCACGCCGAGAGGCTGGTGCTGCCGCTGTGGTGGCGTGACGACGACGCGGTGGCACCCACGCCGCAGCTGGAGAAGCTCTCCGCGCTGGCCGAACGGCTGGAGATGCCGGTGCATCTGGCAGTGATCCCCGAGCGGGCCGAAACGACGCTTGGCCGCGTGGTCGCGAACGATCCGCGCCTCATCCCTCTGGTTCACGGATGGGCCCACGAAAACCACGCGCCGGAGGGCGAAAGGAAATCCGAATTCGGCCCCCACCGCCCGACCGGAACGATGCTGGCGGAAACCGCGCAGGGACTGACGCGCCTCAAGGCGCTGTTCGGCGCCCGGCAGCGCCCGGTCTTCGTGCCACCGTGGAACCGGGTTGCGTCCGGGCTTCTGCCCGGGCTGGCGGCACAGGGTTACGCGGCCGTCTCGACCTTCACGCCGCGCGCGCAACAGGAAGCCGCGGCGGGGCTGGCGTGCATCAATACCCATCTCGACCCCATCGCATGGAAGACCACGCGCCGGCTGGCCGAGCCGGCGACGCTGGTGGCGCAGCTTGCGCGGCAGCTTGCCGCGCGGCGCACGGGGCAGGCCGACAACGCCGAACCTTACGGCCTTCTCACCCATCACCTCGTCCATGACGACGAGATCTGGGATTTCATCGAAACGCTGCTGGTCCGCCTGCTGGACGGACCGGCGCGGCGCTGGAGCTTCCCGGCGCCGACCAACGGAAAGGACGAAAGCGCATGAGCCGACTTGATTCCATGCTGCGCCGACTCGCCGCGCAGCGCGACGGGCTGAACTGGGCCGCCGAGCGCATCGCCGGGATGGAAGGCGACGTGGTCGATCTGGGGCTTGGCAACGGGCGCACTTACGATCACCTGCGCGAAATCCTGCCCGACCGCCGCATCTGGGTTATCGACCGGGTGCTGCAATGTCACCCCTCCTGCACCCCGCCGCAGGCCGATTTCCTTCAGGGCGAGGCCGAGCCGATGCTGGAAAGGCTGGCAGAAAAGGGGGCGCGGATCGCGCTGGCCCATTACGATTTCGGCTTCGGCATCAAGGAAGAGGACGTAGCCGAAGCCGCCCGCCTCAGCCCGCTGATTGCGCGGGTGATGGTGCCCGGCGGCTATCTCGTCTCGGGGCAGCCGCTGGTCGGCTTCCGCCAGATCCCGGGCCCCGATACGATCGCGCCCGACCGCTACCTGTTCTACCGGGCCTGACCGCACCCGCCCGCGACCTTCGACATCCAGGGAGACAGCGAAATGACCATCGACCGTTCCATCAAGATCGCGCCGTCGATCCTTTCGGCGGATTTTGCCGATTTCGGGCGCGAGATCCGGGCCATCGAGGCGCAGGGCGCCGACTGGGTGCATGTGGACGTGATGGACG
>JALTNO010000301.1 GCA_027000645.1 Paracoccaceae bacterium
CCACGATCTATGCGCTCGACATGGGCGCGCTGCTGGCCGGGACACGCTATCGCGGCGATTTCGAGGAACGGCTGAAGGCGGTGGTGACCGAACTGGAAAACCACCCCGATGCGGTGCTGTTCATCGACGAGATCCACACGGTGATCGGGGCCGGCGCCACCTCGGGCGGGGCGATGGACGCCTCGAACCTGCTCAAGCCGGCGCTGCAGGGCGGCAAGCTGCGCACCATGGGCAGCACCACCTACAAGGAATTCCGCCAGCACTTCGAAAAGGACCGGGCGCTGTCGCGGCGGTTCCAGAAGATCGACATCAACGAACCCTCGGTCGAGGATTCGGTGAAGATCCTCAAGGGGCTCAAACCCTATTTCGAGGAACATCACGGCGTGCGCTATACCGCCGACGCCATCCGCACCGCGGTGGAGCTGTCGGCGCGCTACATCAACGACCGCAAGCTGCCCGACAAGGCCATCGACGTGATCGACGAGGCCGGCGCGGCGCAGCACCTGGTCATCGCGGCCAAGCGGCGCAAGACCATCGGCGTCAAGGAGATCGAGGCCGTGGTGGCCAAGATCGCCCGCATCCCGCCCAAGAACGTCAGCAAGGACGACGCCGAGGTGCTCAAGGATCTCGAGTCCTCGCTCAAGCGCGTGGTCTTCGGCCAGGATCAGGCCATCGAGGCACTGTCCTCGGCGATCAAGCTGGCCCGCGCCGGCCTGCGCGAGCCCGAGAAGCCGATCGGCAACTACCTGTTCACCGGCCCCACCGGCGTCGGCAAGACCGAGGTGGCCAAGCAGCTGGCCGAGCTGCTGGGGGTGGAACTGCTGCGCTTCGACATGTCCGAATACATGGAGAAACACGCGGTTTCCCGCCTGATCGGCGCGCCTCCGGGCTATGTGGGTTTCGACCAGGGCGGCCAGTTGACCGACGGCGTGGACCAGCACCCGCACTGCGTGCTGCTTCTGGATGAGATCGAGAAGGCGCACCCGGATGTCTACAACATCCTGCTGCAGGTGATGGATCATGGCGAGCTGACCGATCACAACGGGCGCACGGTCAATTTCCGCAACGTGGTGCTGATCATGACCTCGAACGCCGGGGCCGCCGAACAGGCCAGGGCGGCCATCGGCTTCGGCCGCGACCGGCGCGAGGGCGAGGACACCGCGGCGGTGGAGCGCCTGTTCACCCCGGAATTCCGCAACCGTCTGGACGCGGTGATCTCCTTCTCGCCGCTGCCGAAGGAGGTGATCCTCCAGGTGGTCGAGAAGTTCGTCCTGCAGCTCGAGGCGCAGCTGATGGACCGCAACGTCCATATCGAGCTGACCCGCCCGGCGGCGGAATGGATTGCCGAGCGCGGCTATGACGACAAGATGGGCGCACGCCCCCTGGGCCGGGTCATCCAAGAGCACATCAAGAAACCGCTGGCCGAGGAACTGCTGTTCGGCAAGCTCGCCAAGGGCGGCGTCGTCAAGGTGGGCGTCAAGGACGGCGAACTCGAACTCAGGATCGAGGGCCCCGGCAAGCCGCGCCTGTCCAGCAGCAAGCCGCCGCTTCTGACCGCGGACTGATGCGCGGCGCGCTCCTCGCTGCAGCGGTTCTGTCTGCCTCGGCCGTGGCCGCCACGGCCGGGGGCGAAGGGCCGGAACTGGGGCTTCCGCTCGACTGCACGGTGGGCGAGGACTGCTACATCCAGCATTACGTGGACCGCGACCCGGGTCCCGGTGCGCGGGATTTCCGCTGTGGCACGGCCACATATGACGGCCACAAGGGCACCGATATCGGCATCCACACCATCGCCGACATGATCCGCGGCGTGCGCGTCTTCGCCGCGGCCCCCGGCGTCGTGGTGGCCACCCGCGACGGGATGGAGGACGTGGCCTGGTCGGCGGCGAATGCCGAGCGGGTCAAGGGCCGCGAATGCGGCAACGGCGTCCTGATCCGCCACGAAAACGGGTGGGAGACGCAGTATTGCCACATGCGCCGCGGCTCGGTCACGGTGAAGAAGGGCGAGAGGGTGAATCGCGGCGACACGCTGGGCCTGGTCGGGATGAGCGGAAAGGCGCAGTTTCCGCACGTGCATCTGAGCGTGCGGCACGAAGGCAGGCTGGTCGATCCGTTCGATGCCTCCTCGCCCCTTGCCGGCTGCGGGCAGAACGGCAAACCCCTGTGGCAAGAGGACCAGAACCCCGGCTATGTCCCCGGCGGGCTGATCTATTCGGGCTTTTCCACCCGCATTCCGGATTACGAAGAGGTCAAGGCCGGCTCGGCCGCACGCCGTTCGCTGGCGCCGGTGGCCGGGGCGCTGGTGCTGTTCACCTATGCCTTCGACGGCAAGCGCGGCGACGTGATCGAGATGCGCATCGACGGTCCCGAGGGGCAGGTGCTGTCGCAGAACGTCCTGCTGGAAAAGGATCAGGCCCAGTTCTTCCGCGCCGTGGGCAAGCGGCTGCGGGCCGCGCGCTGGCCGGCGGGGACGTATACCGGCACCGTGGTGATGATGCGCGAGGGGCGCGAACTCGACCGCCAGCAGGTGGTGACAACGGTGGAATGACCGCCGCCACCCTCCTGCCGCAACCCCCGCGCGCGCCGATCAGCGCAGTATCAGCCGCGGCGCCGGGCCGATCGGGATCGGCCCCAGCGCGATGAACCCGTCACGCAGGTTCAGCTGCACGTCGATGGCGCGCGGGTTGCCGCCCATGCCGGCCAGAAAGCCCAGGGCACGCTCGGCCGACGCGGCCGCCTCGGGCGACAGCCTTCCGGTCGCCTGCGCCATCGCCAGCATCTGGCGCCAGTTCTCGGCCTTGACGGTGATCGCGCCGGTGGGAATCCCCTGCCCGTCCACCGTGACCCTGCCCGCCGCCATCAGCCGCAATTCACCCCAGCGCAGCTCGGCCAGCTTCAGGTCCACCGAAACCGGCTGCGGGCGGCGCTCTTCCAGCGCCCGGCGGTCCCAGGGCCGGTCGAACACGACCTGCGCATCCAGCTCCATCGTCTCGAACCGCGCCGGCAGGCCGTCGGTGGCCCGCGCCAGCCGGCGGATCGCTCTGCCCGGCGTGAACCCGTCCGCCTCGACCCGGTAGCGATAGGTGGCCGGGTCCTCGCCCTGCACCATGGACAGAACCAGCGTCTGCCCGGCCAGAAGATCTCCGCCCCCCGCCTCGATCCGCCACGGCCCGGAGGTCAGCACCATCCGCTCCACCCCCAGCGAGAGACCGGGGTGCAGGTTCAGATCGGCGCGCATCTGCGCGGCGGTGATCACCAGGTGCCGGTCGAACCAGGACAGGCGCTGCGCAGTGGGGGCAAAGCGCAGCGTCTGCCGCCCCGGCCAGATGGCGGGGCTTTCCAGGCTGATCCAGTCCGCCTGCCACGCCGCGCCGGTGGCCGGATCGGCCAGCGCCGGACCGGTCAGCAGGTTGACGTGGCGCAGCGGGTAGCCCGAGGTCGAAAGCGAGGCGTAGTCGGCCTGCCAGCCGCGGGCGGCCTGGGCGGCGAACCAGTCCGAGATGCCCCGTCGCAGCCCGTAGCCCGCCGCATACCACCAGGCCGACCAGACCAGGCCCAGCGCGATCAGGATTTTCAGCAGCCGCATCATGCCCCGGCCCTTTCCCCTTTGCCCCGCATGGTGTTTACAGGCGCAAACGGGCAAGGACCAGCGCCATGACGATGTGGGTTTTCGGATATGGGTCGCTTCTGTGGGATCCGGGCTTTCCGGTGGCCCGGCGCGCGGTGGCGACGCTCGAGGGTTGGCACCGGTCGTTCTGCATGCGCTCCATCCACCACCGCGGCACAAGCGAGTCGCCGGGGCTGGTGCTGGCGCTCGACCAGCTGCCGGGCGCCGCCTGCCGGGGGCTGGCGCTGGCGGTGGCCCGGGGGCATGAGGAACAGACCCTTGCCGCGCTGCGCGAACGCGAACTGATCTCGTCGGCCTATCTCGAACGCAGGCTGGAGGTGCGGCTGGAGGGGGGCGGGCAGGTCACCGCCCTGACCTACGTGATCGATCCCGCCCATGTGCAGTATTGCGGCGGGCTGGCGCTGGAGGAGCAGGCGCAGATCATCGCCCGCGCCCGTGGCGGGCGCGGCCCCAACAGCGAATACCTGTTCAACACCGCCCGCCACCTTGCCGAAATCGGGCTAGCCGACCCCGACCTGGAATGGCTGGCCCGCCGGGTTCGGGCGCTGCTGCCATAAAGCCTTGGCCTTGCGGATCATTTCCCTGTAAGTTCGCCGCGGAGCAGTGAAAGTGCCGGGAACCCTGCCGAATGGCCCACCCAGACAGCGAAACGCGGCCGCAGTTTTCAAGACCCATCCGCCAGATCTTCCTCATGGTGGTATCTCTGGGCATGGCCGTGTTCGGCGCCTTTGTCGCCCTGCCCCGGGTATTGCCGGTGTTCGAGGCCAACCCCTATCTCAACGGCTTCATCGTCTTCGTTTTCGTGATCGGGGTGCTGGCCTGCTTCTGGCAGGTCTTTCAGCTCATGGGCTCGGTGCGCTGGATCGAGCGCTTCGCCGCCGGAGAGACCGATGACAGCGCCCGCCCGCCGCGGCTTCTGGCGCCGATGGCGTCGCTTCTGCGCTCGCGCGGGGCGCGGATGCAGCTGGGGTCGGCCTCGTCCCGGTCGATCCTCGACTCGGTCGCGCAGCGGATCGACGAAGACCGCGAGATCACCCGCTACATCGCCAACCTGCTGATCTTCCTCGGCCTTCTGGGCACCTTCTACGGGCTGGCGACGACGGTTCCGGCGGTGGTGGACACGATCCGCAGCCTCGCCCCGCGCGAGGGCGAACAGGGCATCGACATCTTCAACCGGCTGATGACGGGGCTGGAATCGCAGCTTGGCGGCATGGGCGTGGCCTTCGCCTCGTCGCTTCTGGGGCTGGCCGGGTCGCTGATCGTGGGGCTGCTGGAACTTTTCGCCGGGCACGGGCAGAACCGGTTCTACCGCGAACTCGAGGAATGGCTGTCCTCGATCACCCGCGTCAGCCTGTCCTCGGGCGACGAGGGCGGCACCGAGTCCGGCGCCATCGCCGCGGTGATCGACCACATGACCGAACAGATGGCCGCCTTGCAGGCGATGTTCGCCGAGGGCAATGCCAGCCGCGCCACGGTCGATCGCAAGCTCGGCGATCTGGTCGAGGCCATCGGGCAGATGAACGAACGGCTCGACCGGTCGGACGGTGTGACCGCCGCGCTGGAACGCGTGGCGCTGGGCCAGGAGGCGCTGGTGGAACAGCTTCGCCGCAACGGTCCGGGCGAAGGCATGGATGCCGAAAGCCGGATGCGCCTGCGCTCCATCGACGTGCAGATGCTGCGCATTCTCGAAGAGATCTCGGCCGGCCGGCAGGAAAGCCTGGCCGAGCTGCGCAAGGATATCGAGATTCTCGTTCACGCGTTGACCGCCCCGCGCGGCAGCCAGCCGGGGACACGCGCGGCCGCGGCAACGGGGCCGGGCCGAGCCGAACCGGCAGGAGACTAGGCCATGGCCCTGTCGCGTCGCACCGGGCAACGCTTCCAGGCATCGATCTGGCCGGGCTTCGTCGATGCGATGACCGGATTGCTTCTGGTGCTGATGTTCGTGCTGACCATCTTCATGGTGGTGCAGTTCGTCCTGCGCGAAACCATCACCGGGCAGAAGGACAAGCTGGACGCGCTGTCGAACGAAGTCGCGGCGCTGGCCAGGGCGCTGGGGGTGGAAGAGCGCAAGAGCCGCCAGTTGCAGGCCCGCATGGGGGCGCTGAATGCCACGCTGAACGACACCCGCACGGATCTTGACGCGGCCCGGGCCGAGCTGGAGAGCAAATCCGCCCTGATCGCCCGGCTGACCGCCGAACGCGACCGGCAGGATGCGGCGCTGGAGGAGGCGCGCGGCAAGATCACCGCCTTCGAGGCGCAGGTTGCCGCCCTTCTGGCCGATCGCGAGGCGGCCCGGGAAAGCATCGCGGCGCTGGAGGCGAAAAGCAGCGAACTGGAGCAGCGGCAGGCCGAACTGCTGTCCGAGCAGGAGCGGCTCAACCTTGCGCTGGCGCGAAGCCGCGACGAGATCGACGCCCAGACCGAGGCCGCCCGCCTTGCCGCCGCCCGGCGCGAAGCGCTGGAGGCACTGGTCGAGGACCTTCGGAAACAGAACGCGCAAGAGGCCGCCCGGGCGGACAGTCTGGGCAGCCGGGTGGCCGAGCTGGAAAGGAAGCTGAGCGACGAAGAGGCCGCGCGCCTGGCCGAGGCCGAGGCCGCGAAGGCGCTGCGGAAAAAGCTGGAGGAGGCCGACGCGGAGCTGACCGCGATGACGCTGGCGCTTGAAAAGCAGCGCAAGGAGGCCGAGGACACGCTCACCCTTCTGGCCGCGGCCGAGGCGGCAAAAAAGGATCTGGATGCAAAACTTGCCGAAGCGCTGGCCCGGGTCTCAGAGGCACAGGCGCAGGCCAGATCCCGCGACGAACTGGCCGAGCGGCTGACGCGGGTCCTGGCGCAGATGCAGGTCACGCAGGCAGCCGAGAAGGAACGGGTGAGCGCTCTGGAGGCCGAACTGGACCGCATCCGCGCGCAGGCCGCGCAGACCCGTGCAGCGCTGAGTGCCGAACTGGCGGCCGCGCAGGAACGGGCGGACGCCACCCGCAACGAGCTTCAGGCGCAGATCGAACGGGAACGCGAGGACTTTGCCGCCCGGGAAGAGACGCTGCGCGCCCGGCTGGCCGACTCGCAGAAGAAATCGGCCGAGGCGCGCGTGGCGCTGGAAAGCGCCCTGTCGCGGCTGCGGGCGCAGAACATCCAGACGCAATCGCAATATCAGGACGAACTTGCCCGGCTGCAGGCCGAAAACGCCGAGATCCGCCGCTCTCTGGAAGCCCGGCTTGCCCGGCAGCAGAGCGACGCCGAGGCGCAACTGGCGGCATTGCGTGATGCGCTGGCGCAGGAGAGGGAAAAGGCGCGCACGGCGCAGGCCGCGCTCGAGACGGAACTTGCCCGGGCGAGAATGGAAGCCGACGCCGCCCGGGCGGCGCTGAACGAGGAACTGGCCCAGGCCCGCGCCGATGCCGCGGCCCGGATCGCGGCGCTGGAGGCGCAGCTGGCGCAGGCGCAGTCCGATCTGGCGGCGGCACGCGAGGCCGCGCAATCCACCGCCCAGGATCGGGCATCGGTCGAGGCACGGCTGCTCAAGGCGCTGGAATCGCTTGAGAAGGCGCAAGCGGCGGCTGCCGATCAGGATGCGTTGCGGGCACAGCTCATGGCGGCGCTGGCCGCCCGTGACGCGGCTGAAAGGCGCGCAGCGGAACAGCTCAGCCTTGCCGAGCAGCGGGAGATCCTCCTGGCCAAGGCGCGCGAGACACTGGCGAAGGAGCAGAAGCAATCGACCGAGGCCCAGCGGCAGACCGCGCTGCTCAACCAGCAGGTTGCCGAGCTGCGCAGCCAGCTGTCCAGCCTCCAGGCGCTTCTGGACGACTACAAGGAACGCGACGCGGCGGCGCGGGTGCAGCTGGAAAACCTCGGCAAGGATCTCAATGCCGCGCTGGCCCGGGCGGCGTCGGAAGAGCGCAAGCGGCGGCTTCTGGAAGAGGCCGAGCGCAGGCGGCTGGAAGCGGAGGCGAGGAAACTTGCCGAAGAGGCAAGGACGCTTGAGGCAAAGGCCCGGCAGCTCGAGAAGTATCGCTCGGAATTCTTCGGGCGGCTGCGCGAGCTTCTGGGCAACCAGGAGGGCGTGCGGATCGACGGCGACCGGTTCGTGTTTGCCTCGGAGGTGCTGTTCGCGCCGGGCAGCGCCGATCTTTCGCCCGAGGGCAAGGCCGAGATCGCAAAGGTGGCCGAGATTCTCAAGAAGATCGCCAGGGATATCCCGCCCGAGATCGACTGGATCATCCGGGTGGACGGCCATACCGACAACACCCCGCTGGTGGGGCATCCGAAATATGCCGACAACTGGGAGCTCAGCCAAGGCCGGGCACTGTCGGTGGTGCGCTACATGGTCGAGCATCTGGGCATCCCGCCGAACCGGCTTTCGGCCAACGGGTTCGGCGAGTTCCGGCCGATCGACACGCGCGACACGCCCGAGGCGCGGGCGAAAAACCGTCGGATCGAGTTGAAGCTGACCGAACGTTGACCGAGCGTTGACCGGCGCCAACGGGGTCTGGGCGCTTCTGGACGGGGGGCTCTGCCCCCCGCGCCCCCCGGAGTATTTCTGGCGAGATGAAGGTAGGGCGTGTTTCGGGCCGGGGGAGCGTGTCTATCGGCACCAGGGTCCGCCGCGATAACGCGCCGTGTCGAGGTGGAAATGGTCGCGGTGATAGCGGTCGGCGTCGGGGCCGAGAACGGTCCCGAACGGGCCGCAGGCCGCGCGCCAGGCCCGCAGCAGCGACTTCCGGGCACGTTTCTCGCTCCAGCCCTTTTCCACCGTCACGATGCTGCCATCGCGCATGATGAAAGCGGAGATGTCGATTGCCCGACCCTTGCCATGTTCCGAGATCCGCGCCCCGGGACGGCCGTTGCGCGTGCGGCAGGCGTAGCCCGCGGCAACTTTCAGTTCGCTCAACCTCCCTTCGCGGCGCAGGGCCGGGCCGGCGCCCTTCTTCACCCAGATGTCGAGAGCACTTGCCGTGGTGCAGTCCATCACCGAGGGTTGGCTGAGCGCCACGCCGGAAACCGAGTGGACACGAACCGCTCTCTCCACGCCGCAGCCTTTCAGCCTGCCGGGAACGAGACCGACAACCTCGCCCCGGATGTCGGGGTTGTTGCAGATCGTGCCCGCCGCCGCTTTCGCCGGGCCCCGTGCGCCTGAGAGCGATGCACCCCCGCGCGGGCGGGCGCGTGGGACCGGCGAGACCGCCGGCGGGGGTGCCGTTTCAGGTTCGGGAAAGCGGATGCCGTCCCCCCTCGGGACCGGGTGGAGCGAGCGTTCCGGGGCCATTGCCCCGGCCTCGTCCGGGCGGAGGAAAAGCGTGAGCGCGGTCAGCGCGGCAATGGCGACGGCAGGGATGCCGCGCGGTTTCACTTCTCGACCTTGACGCGGCCGAAATCGGGGGCGTCGGTGTCCTGCCCGGCCTCGATGATGCCGCGGCGGATGGCGCGGGTGCGGGTGAAGTAGTCGAACAGGTGCTGCCCGTCGCCGGTGCGGATGGCCCGTTGCAGGGCGAAGAGTTCCTCGGTGAAGCGGCCGAGGATTTCCAGCGTCGCCTTCTTGTTGGTGAGGAACACGTCGCGCCACATGGTGGGGTCGGAGGCCGCGATGCGGGTGAAATCGCGAAAGCCCGCGGCCGAGAACTTGATCACCTCCTGTTCGCTGACCCGGCGCAGGTCGTCGGCCACGCCGACCATCGTGTAGGCGATGATGTGGGGGATGTGGCTGACCACGGCGCAGACCAGATCGTGGTGTTCGGGGTCCATCTCTTCGGTATTGGCGCCCAGCATGTGCCAGAATTCGGCCAGCCGTTCGATCGCCTGGCGGTCGGTGCCTTCGGGGGGCACGATCAGGCACCAGCGATTGTCGAACAGTTCGGCAAAGCCGGCCTCGGGGCCGGAATGTTCGGTTCCGGCCATGGGGTGGGCGGGCACGAAATGCACGCCTTCGGGCACATGCGGGGCCACCGTGTCGACGACGTGCCCCTTGACCGAGCCGACATCGGTCAGTGTCGCCCCCGGTTTCAGACATGGCGCGATTTCTTCGGCCACCTGCCCCATCGCGCCCACCGGCACCGCAAGCACCACGAGATCGGCGCCCTCGACCGCCTCGGCGGCGCTGTCGCAGACCCGGTCGGTGAGCCCGATCCGGCGGGCGGTATCGCGGGTGGCTTCGCTGCGGGCATAGCCGGTGACGGTTCCGGCGAATCCGGCCCGCTTCATCGCCCAGAACATGGACGAGGCGATCAGTCCCAGCCCGATCAGGGCCACGCGGTCATAGGTGGGTTGCGTCATTGCCCGCCTTTCCTGAATTCGGCCAGGGCCTCGGCCACGCGGCGGCAGGCCTCAGGTTCGCCGATGGTGATGCGCAGCGCCTCGGGCAGCTTGTAGCCCGCGACCCGGCGCGCGATGATGCCGCGCGATTGCAGGTGAGCGTCCGCCGCCGCGGCCTCGGCCGGCGAGGCGAAGCGGGCGAGGATGAAATTGGCGCAGGAGGTGTCCGAGGGAATGCCCAGCTCGGCCAGGGCCTCGGCAAGCCAGGCGCGCCATTTCGCGTTCTCGGCCCGGCAGCGTTCCACCCAGTCCCGGTCGCGCACGGCCGCCTCGGCCGCGGCCAGCGCCGGCGCCGACAGGTTGAAGGGCCCGCGCACCCGGTTGAGCACGTCGATGATGTCCTGCGGGCCGTAGCCCCAGCCGATGCGCAGCCCGCCCAAACCGTAGATCTTCGAGAAGGTGCGGGTCATCACCACGTTGTCGCGCGCCGTGGCCAGCGCGGCGCCGCCGTCGAAACCTTCGACATATTCGGCATAGGCGCCGTCCAGAACCAGAATTGCCTGATCCGGCAGGTTTTCGGCAAGGCGGGCGAGTTCGGCCGCACCGGCCATGGTGCCGGTCGGGTTGGCCGGGTTGGCGACGAAGACCAGGCGGGTTCTGTCCGTTGCCGCGGCGAGGATTGCGTCCACGTCCACCACGCGTTCGCGTTCGGGCACTTCAACCGGCGTGGCCCCGGCGGCCAGGGCGCTGATGCGATACATGGCGAAGCCGTGTTCGGTGTGGATCACCTCCGTCCCCGGGCCGGCATAGGCCTGGCAGAGGAAGGCGATGATTTCGTCCGATCCGGCGCCGCAGATGATCCGGGCGGGGTCGAGCCCGTGGGTTTCGCCGATCGCGGCGCGCAGCTCGGCGTGATCCGACGAGGGGTAGCGGTGCAGCGTCGCGGCGGCCCGGCGCACGGCCTCGGCCGCGGCGGGTGGCGGGCCGAAGGGGTTTTCGTTGGACGACAGCTTGATGACGTTTTCCACGCCCGGCAGCCGCGACCCCCCGCCCTGGTAGAGCGCGATATCCATGATGCCGGGTTGCGGCGTGATCCTGGTCATGTCCCTCGTTCCTGCGCCGGGTCGATGCGGCCCCTGCCGTGCGGCACCGTATAGCCCCCCCTTTCCGCATAGGAAAGCGGCAATGCGGCGCGCGGGGGCGGGGTCAGGCGGCGCGGGCGCGGGGCCGGTATTGCCCGGTTTCGCCGTCCAAGACGTAGAGCGGGGCGAGGCTTTCGACCCGTTCGGCCAGTTCGCGCACCGAATCGACGATGTACTGCGCGGTTTCCGGGGACATCATGTAGCTGAAATTGAGCCGCACGAAGCCCGGCTTGTGGCGCCCGTCCCCGGCGAGGATTTGCCGGCGCAGCCCTTCGGACGTGGCCCGGTCGATACCCAGCAGCCGGTGCCCGTAGGGGCCGGCACAGGCGCAGCCGCCGCGGGCCTGGATGCCGTAGATGTCCGAGAGCATCCGGGTGAAGAGCTGTTCGTTGGCCGCCCGGCCCCGGCCGTCGCGGATGATGAAGGAGAAGATCGGCAGCCGGTGCGCCCGGTCCGTGCCCAGAAGCTGCAGGCGCGGGTGATCGGCCCAGCCCGCGCGGGCCGTGCGATCATGGGCGGCTTCGCGTTCGGCGATGGTTTCGGGGCCGATCACGTCCTTGACGATCAGGGCCATTGCGGCGCGGATGTCCCCAAGCACGTTGGGCGTGCCGGCATCTTCGCGGTCCTCGAGGCGGTCGAGATAGTCGTGCCTCCAGGGCGAGACGAAGGATACGGTGCCGCCTCCGGGCCAGGTGGGGCGGGTGCTGCGCACTGCGGCGCGGTTGACCACCAGCAGCCCCGATGCGCCGGGGCCGCCCGGGAACTTGTGCGGCGAGGTCACGATGGCATCCTTGCGCGCATCGCCCTGCCCCATCTGCATCGGCAGGTAGGGTCCGCCCCCGGCATAGTCCCAGATCGCCAGCGCCCCGTGCGCCTTGAGCAGGCGGGTGACGGCATCGGTATCGGTGATGATTCCCGACACGTTGGACGCCGCCGAAAAGCTGCCGATCAGCAGGTCGCTGCCGCCATGTTCGGCAAGGGCGGCGGCCAGCGCGTCGAGGTCGGGGCCGCCTTGCGGGGCTTCGTGGATCTCGATCACCCGTGCGCGGCTTTCGCGCCAGGGCAGGATGTTGGAGTGGTGCTCGTAGGGCCCGATCAGCACCACCGGATCGCGGGCGCGGTCCACGCCCAGCAGGCTGACCAGCCGGTTCAGGCCGGCGGTTGCGCCCGATCCGGTGAAGATCACCGCATCGTTTTCGCCCGCGCCCATCAGGCGGGCGATTTCGCCCCGGGCCTCTTCGCGCAGGCGGGTGGTGAAGGCGCCGCACCAGGAGGATTCAGTATGGCTGTTGGCGTAATAGGGCAGGACATGGGCGGCGATGAAATCCTCGACCTGCCGCAGCGCCCGGCCCGAGGCGACGTAATCGGCATAGATCAGCGGCACATCCCCGAACAGGCCAGGGATCATCACGCCGTCGCCGATCACCCCGTTCCAGAGGGAACCGTCATCGCGGGCCGACTCGATCATCTTGCGAAACTGGGTCAGGGTCATGGCGTATCTCCTTTTGTCGCCAATATGACCC
>JALTNO010000302.1 GCA_027000645.1 Paracoccaceae bacterium
ACCTGGGCGCGGTGCGCAACGCGCCCAGGTCGCGCGGCCCGCCGCGTTCGAGCGACAGCCGCGACAGAGCCCGGTCGAGATCCGGCGCCTTGCGCAGAGCCGCGCGCAGATCGTCGCCGAGCAGGCCCTGATCGGTGCAGAACTGCACGGCGTCGAGGCGGGCGTGGATTTCGTCCAGATCGCGCGAGGGGCTGGACAGGCGCATCTCCAGCAGCCGCGCGCCGCCCGGGGTCACGGTGCGGTCGATCACCGCCAGCAGCGATCCGGCCCGCCCGCCCGAAAGCGACCGCGTGAGTTCGAGGTTGCGCCGGGTGGCGGCGTCGATCTGCACCACCCGGTCCTGGGTTTCGCGCTGCGGCACCTGCAACAGCGGCAGCTTGCCCTTTTGCGTGATCTCCAGATAGTCGATCAGCGCCCCCATCGCCGAGACCTCGGCGCGGGTGAAACTGCCGAAGGCATCCAGCGCGCCCACCCGGAACAGCTCGCAAATACGCCGCTCGGCCGCGGTGCTGTCGAAACTCGCCCGGCCCAGCGGGGTCATCTGCACGCCCATGTCCGAGACAACATCGCGGATCTGCGGCTCCTGCGCCTCGGACACGATCAGTTCGGACGGGGCAAGACGGGCCAGTTCCGGCCCGAGCCGCACCGGCGTCAGGGGCATCACATGGAAGCTGCCGGTGGAAATGTCGGCCCAGGCCAGCGCCGCCTCGTCGCGCACCTGCGACCAGGCGGCAAGGAAGTTGTGGCGCCGCGCCTCGAGCAGCGAATCCTCGGTAAGCGTGCCGGGGGTGACAAGGCGCACCACCTCGCGCCGCACCACGGCCTTGGAGCCGCGCTTCTTCGCTTCGGCCGGATCTTCCATCTGTTCGCAGACGGCGACGCGAAAGCCCTTGCGGATCAGCGTCAGCAGGTAGCCTTCGGCGGAATGGACCGGCACGCCGCACATGGGGATGTCGGCGCCCTCATGCTTGCCGCGCTTGGTCAGGGCGATGTCCAGCGCCTGCGATGCCGCTACCGCGTCGTCGAAGAACATCTCGTAGAAATCGCCCATGCGATAGAACAGCAGCGCATCCGGGTGCGCCGCCTTGATTTCGAGATATTGCGCCATCATGGGCGTGACTTTCGACACGCGGTCCCCCCGGTTTCCGAATGCCCGGCGACATTACAAACCCCCACCGGGTGGCGAAAGGCGAAATCGACTTGCCGTTGAGGCCGCACCGACCCTAGGCTAAGACGCCGCCGCAGCCAGAAAAAGAAGTATCGCATGACCAGGAACAAGATCACCGCCGAAGAGGCGCTTGCCTTTCACCATGACCCCACCCCCGGCAAGTGGGAGGTGCAGGCCACGGTGCCGATGACCACCCAGCGCGATTTGTCGCTGGCCTATTCCCCCGGCGTCGCGGTTCCATGCGAGGCGATCGCGAAAAGCCCCGAAACCGTCTATGATTATACCAACAAGGGCAATCTGGTGGCGGTGGTGTCCAACGGCACCGCCGTGCTGGGGCTCGGCAATCTCGGCGCGCTGGGCTCCAAGCCGGTGATGGAGGGCAAGGCGGTCCTGTTCAAGCGGTTTGCGGACGTCAACTCCATCGACATCGAGCTGGACACCGAGGACCCCGAGGAATTCATCTGCGCGGTCAAGCTGATGGGACCGACCTTCGGCGGCATCAACCTCGAAGACATCAAGGCCCCGGAATGCTTCATCATCGAGCAGCGTCTGAAAGAGGAAATGGACATTCCCGTCTTTCACGACGATCAGCACGGGACGGCGGTGATCTGCGCGGCTGGGCTTCTGAACGCGCTGCATCTCAGCAGCAAGAAGATCGAGGACGTGAAGATCGTCCTGAACGGTGCCGGAGCGGCGGGGATCGCGTGCATCGAACTGCTCAAGCGGATGGGTGCGCGGCACGAAAACTGCATCGTATGCGACACCAAGGGCGTCATCTACCAGGGCCGCAAGGAGGGCATGAACCAGTGGAAGTCCGCCCATGCGGTGGCCACCGATCTGCGCACGCTCGAAGAGGCGATGGTGGGTGCCGACGTGTTCCTGGGCGTCTCGGTCAAGGGTGCGGTGACCCAGGCGATGGTCGAAAGCATGGCCGAAAACCCGGTGATCTTCGCCATGGCCAATCCCGACCCGGAAATCACCCCAGAGGATGCCCATGAAGTGCGCCCCGACGCCATCGTTGCCACGGGGCGCAGCGACTATCCCAACCAGGTCAACAACGTGCTGGGCTTTCCCTACCTGTTCCGGGGGGCGCTGGATATCCACGCCCGCGCCATCAATGACGAGATGAAGATCGCCTGCGCCCATGCCTTGGCGGCACTGGCGCGCGAGGACGTGCCCGACGAGGTGGCGCTGGCCTATGGCAAGGCCCTCAGCTTCGGGCGCGACTACATCCTGCCCACGCCCTTCGATCCGCGTCTCATCCACCGCATCCCGCCGGCGGTGGCGCGTGCGGGCATGGATACCGGCGCCGCGCGGCGGCCGATCATAGACATGGACGCCTACGAGGTCAGCCTGAAATCGCGTCTGGACCCGACCGCGAGCATCCTGCGCAGCCTCAACGTGCGCGCGCGCATGGCCCAGTCGCGGATGATCTTTGCCGAGGGCGACGACCCCCGCGTGCTGCGCGCGGCGGTGATGTATCAGCGCTCGGGCTATGGCAAGGCGCTGGTGGTCGGGCGCGAGGACGACGTGGCCGCCAAGCTCGAAGCTGCCGGCCTGGGCGACGCGGTGGCCGAGATCGAGGTGGTGAACGCCGCCAACACCGACCATCTGGAGACCTACAAGGCGTTTCTCTACAGCCGCCTTCAGCGCAAGGGTTTCGACCAGAAGGACGTGCACCGGCTGGCGGCGCGCGACCGGCACGTTTTCTCGGCCCTGATGCTGGCGCACGGCCATGGCGATGCGCTGGTCACCGGGGCCACGCGCAAGTCGGCCCATGTGCTCGAGCGCATCAACCACGTTTTCGACGCCGATGCCGAACATGGCGCGGCCGGGGTGACGGCGCTCTTGCACAAGGGGCGGATCGTGCTGATCGGCGACACGCTGGTGCATGAATGGCCCGAGCCCGAGGATCTGGCCAACATCGCCGAGCGCGCGGCCACCGTGGCGCGCTATCTGGGGCTTGAGCCGCGGGTTGCCTTCGTCAGCTTCTCGACCTTCGGCTATCCGGTGTCCGAGCGGGCCGAAAAGATGCACCTCGCCCCCGAGGTGCTGGACCGGCGCGGCGTGGATTTCGAATATGAAGGCGAGATGACCGTGGATGTGGCGCTGAACGTGCAGGCGCAGGCGGCCTACCCGTTTTCGCGCCTGACCGGGCCGGCCAACATCCTGGTGGTTCCGGCGCGGCATTCGGC
>JALTNO010000303.1 GCA_027000645.1 Paracoccaceae bacterium
TTCCGGCTGCTGATGCTCGCCTCGGGGCGCGATCTGGAGCGCAGCTATTCGGCGCAGTTCTACGATCTTTCCGGGCTGGGCCGCTTTGCCGGGCGCATGGCCGAGATGGGCCGGTTCTGTGTGCGACCGGGCCGGCGCGATCCCGACATCCTGCGCCTGGCCTGGGGGGCGGCGACCCGGCTGGTGGAGGAAGGCGGGGTCCGGCTGCTGTTCGGCTGCACCTCGTTCGCGGGCACCGATGCGGGGCGTTACCGCGATGCCTTCGCCCTGCTGGGGGCCCGGCACCTGGCGCCCGCGTGCTGGCGCCCGCGCCCCGCCGCCGCCGAGATCGTCCCCTTCACGGGCGGGCCGGCGCCCGAGCCGCGCCGGGCGCTCGCGGCCATGCCGCCGCTTCTGCGCAGCTATCTGGCCATGGGCGGATGGGTGAGCGATCACGCGGTGATCGACCGCCAGATGAACACCCTGCACGTCTTCACCGGGGTCGAGGTCGCGCGCATCCCCCCCCCGCGCAAGCGCCTGCTGCGGGCCCTCGCCGAGGATTAGGGGCAGCAGGGCCGCTACAGCCCGACCAGCGCGCGGATATCGGCCGGGCTCAGCCCGTCGGCGCGGTAGCGGGCGATGGCGCGGGCGTCGTCGCGCTTGGCCAGGCGGCGCCCGGCATCGTCGCGGATCAGCCGGTGGTGGTGCCATACCGGAACCGGCAGGCCCAGCAGATGTTGCAGCAGCACATGAATCCGGGTGGCCTCGAACAGGTCTTCGCCGCGGATCACGTGGCTGATGCCCTGTTCGGCGTCATCGACCACCACCGCAAGGTGATAGGACCCGCCCATTCCCCGCCGCACCAGCACGATATCGCCCACCGCGCGGACCAGCCGGTCGGGGTCCAGCCGGTGGGTGCCGGCATGTGCCGGGCCGGTTTCGGTGAAGGCGGCATCCGCGGGCAGCAGCTGCACCGCGCGGGCCATGTCCAGCCGGATCACATCGTCCTCGCCGCGCGCGGCCATGGGCCGGCCGCGGCAGGTGCCGGGATAGATGCGCCCGTCGGGGCCGAATTGCGGGGCGCCTTCCTGGGGGGCGCGGGCGGCGGCCTCGATATCGGCGCGGCGGCAGCGGCAGGGATAGGTCAGCCCCATCGCCGTCAGCCGCTCCAGCGCCTCGGCATAGGCGGGCAGGCGGGCGCTCTGGCGCATGACGGGGCGGGGCCAGTCAAGGCCCAGCCAGCCAAGATCGTCGAAGATCTGCGCCTCCCATTGCGGGCGGGCGCGGGCGCGATCGATATCCTCGATGCGCAACAGGAACCGCCCCCCCGCAGCACGCGCCATGTCATGGGCCAGCAACGCCGAGTAGGCGTGGCCAAGGTGCAGCGGCCCGGTGGGCGAGGGGGCGAAACGGGTGGTGAAGGGCGCGCCCGCGCCGGTCATTGCGCCGCCGCGCGGGGGTGGTCGGCCTCGAGCCAGCCGCGCCAGGCGGCCTTGGCGCGGTCGGTATAGGCCTTGTAGCGATCGCGCCGCCCGCGCCGGCCGCCGCGGACCCCCTCAAGCGGGCGGAACAGGCCGAAATTGACATTCATCGGCTGAAAGGTCCTTGCGTCCGCCCCGCCGGTGATGTGATGCACCAGCGCGCCCATGGCGCTGTCGGCGGGCACGTCGGGCAGGGAGCGGCCCAGCATCTCGGCCGCCGCCAGCCGCCCGGCCAGAAGCCCCATCGCCGCGCTTTCCACATAGCCCTCGACCCCGGTGATCTGCCCGGCAAAGCGGATATTGGGGCGCGATTTCAGCCGCAGCCGCGCATCCAGCAGCCGCGGAGAATTGATGAAGCTGTTGCGGTGGATCCCGCCAAGACGTGCAAAGCGGGCCTGTTCAAGACCGGGAATCATCCTGAAAACAGCGACTTGCGCGCCATGTTTCATCTTGGTCTGGAAGCCCACCATGTTGTAGAGCGTGCCCAGTGCATTGTCGCGGCGCAGCTGCACCACCGCCCAGGGCTTTTCCCCCGGCTTGTGGGGGTTGGTCAGGCCCACCGGCTTCATCGGGCCGTGGCGCAGGGTTTCGCGGCCGCGTTCGGCCATCACCTCGATGGGCAGGCAGCCGTCGAAATAGGGGGCGTCCTCGCCTTCGTGGAACTCGGTCTTTTCGGCCGCCAGGATCGCGTCGATGAAGGCCTCGTACTGATCGCGATCCAGCGGGCAGTTGATATAGGCGGTGCGCTCTTCATGCGTTTCGCCCTTGTCATAGCGCGACTGCCGCCAGGCCACCGACATGTCGATGCTGTCGGCATGCACGATGGGGGCGATGGCATCGAAGAAGGCCAGCGATTCGGCGCCGGTTTCGTGGCGGATCGCCTCGCCCAGAGCCTGCGAGGTCAGCGGCCCGGTGGCGATGATCCACTGCCCCCGGTCGGGCAGTTCCGAGATCTCTTCGGTGGAAACCGACACCGTCGGGTGTGCCTTCAGCCGCCGGGTGACCATTTGGGAAAAGCCTTCGCGATCCACCGCCAGCGCGCCGCCTGCCGGCAGGCGGTGTGCGTCGGCGGCCTCCATGATCAGGCTGCCGGCGGCGCGCATTTCCCAGTGCAGAAGGCCCACCGCGTTCTGTTCGTCGTCGTCCGAGCGGAACGAGTTCGAACACACCATCTCGGCCAGCTTGTCGGTGCGGTGGGCGAAGGTGCCGACTTTGGGGCGCATTTCGTGGATCACCACGCGCAGCCCGGCATTGGCCGCCTGCCAGGCCGCTTCCGATCCGGCCATGCCGCCGCCGACGATATGCAGTGTCTGTGTCATGCGCTGCCAGATAGGGCAGGGCGAGGCCGGGCGCAACGCCCCCCGTTCGTCAGAACTCGTCCCGGCGCGGGTGCAGCACCAGCCACAGCAGCGCGCCCCCGGCCAGCACCAGAAACGGCGCCATGGCCATGTTGACGGCGGTCCAGCCCTCCTGCGGCGAGCCTCCCAGGCAGTTCATCAGCCCGCCCGAGGCCAGAGAGGCAATGGTGACGCCGCCGAACACCAGCAGATCGTTCAGCCCCTGCATCCGGCCGCGCTCATGCGGCTCATGGGCCCCGGCCAGCATGGTGGTGGCGCCGATGAAGCCGAAGTTCCACCCGATCCCCAGCAGGATCAGCGCAACGAAGAAATTGCCCAGTTCCACCCCCTGCAGGGCCACCGCCCCGGCCGAGGCAAGGATCATCAGGCCGATCCCCATGATCCGTTCCGCTCCGAAGCGCGCGATCAGATGTCCGGTGAAGAAGGAGGGCACATACATGGCCAGAACATGCCCGGTGACCACCCGGCTGGCATCGGGTACGCCGAAGCCGCAGCCGACCACAGCCAGCGGGGTCGAGGTCATCACCAGGTTCATCA
>JALTNO010000304.1 GCA_027000645.1 Paracoccaceae bacterium
GTTCGTGGACGTCCGGGGCGCGGGTGATGCCGCGGGCGGCCATGTCGGCGCGCAGCTGCGCCAGCGGCTTCTCGTTCAGGAAACCGGTCAGGTAGTAGCTGGCATAGGGCATCAGCTCGCCCCGGCCGACGCCGATGAACAGGGCGTGAAACTCGCGCTCCACCGCCTCCGGCCCGCTCACCCGCGCCACCCGCGCCAGCGCCGCGATCGCTCGGCCCAGATCGGTCTCGTCCCCCGACAGCGCCGCCGTGCGCGCCAGCAGATCCCGATCCGGCGGCGCCGCCAGAAGGCGGCCCAGGAAGTTGTAGAAATCCGCCCGCAGCCGGTCCTCTTCGGCAATCGCGGGGGCGGGCGTGTCGGACATGGCAGCAGCCATCGGCGTCATCCTTCCAGTTCGAACCGCATCCGCCGCGCCACGGCGCGCGCAGGGGCATCTTCAGGGGCGGCGTTCCCGGCACCGCGCCCCGCCGCATCCGCCTCGTCCGCGGCATCCGGGGGCAGGGCGGCGCCATCTTCGGGGGCAGCGGCGCCGGCATCGGCCGCCACGGTCCGTGCCCCGGTCGCGGGGGTGGCCGGCGTCCCGGCGCCCGAAGCCGTGCCGTTCGCCGTGCCGTTCGGGCCGAGACGGTCCGCAACCCCCTTGCCCACCTGCCAGGCGCCGTGCAGGGCCTCGGCCACGGTGGCGGCTTCGGTGAAGTCCTCGCCGTAATCCACCAGCCCGTCCACGTTCGCCAGCACCGGGTTCACCCGCCACAGCCGCCGCAGCGCCCGCCGCCGGAGCCGCTCGGGCACGATCGCGCCCATGAAGCGCGACACGTCATCGCCCGGCGCAAGCGTGTCCGGGTCCGGCAGCTCCAGCTCGGCCAGGAGCTCGGCATCGCTCTTCGCCTCCAGCCGCGCCCGTTCTTCAGCCTCCGCACGCGCCCGCGCAGAACGCGCCTCAGCCTCGGCCTCCGCCAGAACCGCACTACGACGGCGTGACCAGAAATCAGAAACAGAACTCATCGCGAGTACCTCTTGCGGGAAACAGGGGGGGCTGAACGGAGCCCGCGCGCCCTGCCGGAGCGGCCCCGGATCACGCCGCCATCGGGCATGGTAACGCGACTGTGGCCGGACATGGTCATGGAACCCTCCCGTACTGGAAGCTTATGCAGGTGGCGGTGTTCTTCCAAGAAAAATCTGTGCCGGCCGCGAAATATGCCCGTGACCGGAGATTGCCCGGTTGACGGCGCGGACGGGCGTTGCGAGGAATTGCGGACCGCAACCGCCGGGCCAGGGGAGGAGATGGTGACAGGCAAGCTGATGATTCTGTGCGACTGCGAGGGCACGCAGAGGCTGGACCCCGAGGCAATATCGGCGGCCACCGGCCTTGCCTGTTCGCCGGTTCATTCCGCCCTGTGCACCCGGCAGGCCGAGCAGGCCGCGAAACTGCTGGGCCTGGGTGAGGAGGCAACCGTCGCCTGCCAGCAGGAACGCGCCTTTTTCGAGGCGCTGGCCGAAGAGGTCGGCGCCCGGCCGCCCGGCTTCGTGGATCTGCGCGATCGGGCCGGCTGGTCCGACGAGGGCGAGCGCGCGGCCCCCAAGATGGCGGCGCTGGCGGCCCAGTCGCAACTGCCCGCGCCCGAGATCCCGGCCATGGACGTGACCAGTGTCGGCACCTGCCTGATCGCCGGACCGGGCGAGGTGGTGGAGCCGGTGGCCCGGCAGCTGGCCGGGGTGCTGGCGGTCACGGCGCTGATCACGGACGAGGCCGAGATGCCGCTGAGCCGTGATTTCGACGCCATTCGCGGCCGGCTGACCCGCGTCTCGGGTGCGCTTGGCGGGTTCGAGGTCAGGATCGACCGTTTCCAGCAGATCGAACCGGGCGGGCGCGGACCGTTACGCCTGACCCCGCCGCGGGACGGGGCGCGTTCGTCCTGCGACATCGTGCTGGACCTGACCGGCGAGACTCCGAAGGTGATCGCCCCGGAAAAGCGCGAGGGCTATCTGCGCGCCGACCCCCGCGACCCGCGCGCGGTGGGCGCAGTCGCGGTCGAGGCGGTGCAGCTTGTCGGCACCTTCGAGAAGCCGCTTTACGTGCGGCTGGAAGAGTCGCTTTGCGCCCATTCGCGGGCCGGGCAGACGGGGTGTTCGCGCTGCCTCGATGTCTGCCCGACCGGCGCCATCACCGTGGCCGGCGATCACGTGACGATCGATCCGATGATCTGCGCCGGCTGCGGCAGCTGCGCGGCGCTGTGCCCCTCGATGGCCGTGAGCTACGAGGCCCCGCGCCTTGCCGATCTGCTGCGCCGGATCGAGGTGCTGGCGCAGACCTTCCGCAAGGCCGGGGGCGCCTCTCCGCGGCTGCTGGTGCATGATGCGCACGGGGCCGAGATGATCCGCCTTGCCGCGCGTTTCGGGCGCGGGCTGCCGGCGGCGGTCATTCCGCTGGAGCTGCCGGTGGTTTCGGGCTTCGGCCATGCCGAGATGCTGGCGGCGCTGGCCCATGGTTTTGCGTCCGTTGATGTACTTGTCTCGCCTTCGACGGAACGTCATGCGCTGATGCAGGAGCTGGCACTGGCCGAGGCCATCGCCGGGCCGGGTCGGGTGGCGCTGATCGACGAATCCGACCCCGATGCCCTTGCCGAGCAGCTGTATCGGGCGGACCCGCCGCCCGCCCTTGCCCGCCCGGTCCTGCCCATGGGAGGGCGGCGCCAGGTCGCCCGGCTGGCCGCACTGGCGCTCAATGCCGGTGCCGAGGCGCCGCTGCCGCTGCCCGCCGGTGCCCCCTATGGCGCGGTCGCGGTGGATGCGGGCGCCTGCACCCTGTGCCTGTCCTGCGTGTCGCTCTGCCCGTCCGGGGCGCTTGTGGACAATCCCGAGATGCCGCAGCTGCGCTTTCAGGAAGATGCCTGCCTGCAATGCGGGATCTGCGCTTCGGCCTGCCCCGAGAAGGCGATCACCCTGGTCCCGCGCCTTGATCTTGGCGACGCGGCGCTGGGGCAGGTGGTGCTGCACGAGGAAGAGCCCTTCGCCTGCATCGAATGCGGCAAGCCCTTCGGCGTGAAATCCACCATCGAGCGGATCATGGACAAGCTGGCCGGTACGCATCCGATGTTCGCCTCGTCCGAGCAGGCGAAGATGATCCAGATGTGCGATGATTGCCGCGTGGGCGCCCAGTTCCGGCGCGGCGACGATCCCTTCGCCCTGGGCGAACGCCCGCGTCCGCGCACCACCGAGGATTACTATTCCAGGCGCAAGGATCACTGAAATTGCAGCGGGGCGCCCAGATCGGCCGCGGGGACCGAATCGATGAAGGCCAGCAGCGCCTCGAGATCGGCGGGCGTGATCTCCAGCGGCACGATGGGGGGCGGG
>JALTNO010000305.1 GCA_027000645.1 Paracoccaceae bacterium
ACTTGCGCGACATGGCTCACGCGGCCCTCCGTTCCGGCATGGCGGCGGAGCGGACAAGCTGCCGGATCGCGCGCCTGTTGAACTGGAAGGAGATCAGCGCCGAGGCGTGGTAGCGGGTGAGCCCGTAATCCTGGCGCGCGCTTGCGGGCAGGTATTGCAGCTGCTTCTCGGTCGGTGCCTGGCGCAGCCAGCCGCAGGTCTTGAAGGCGCTCTCGTCGGTCTCGTGCGCGTTCAGCCAGTCATCGGCCTGCGCGAGGCAGACGGCGCGTTCGCCGATGCCGAGGAGCCTCGGCCGAATGCCGCGCCGGCCGCCGACCGCATACCAGAGCCCATCCAGCCAGAAGATCCCGGCCCAGGCATTGAAACCGGTCGCCATCAGCGCTGCTTCGTCGCCGAAGAGATCGACCCACTGGAAACTCGACCGCTTCAGCAGATCGATCTCGGTCATCACGAAGCCCTCGAGCGCCTCGGCACCGGCCTCGTCCTTGGGCTCGACCAGCAATGCACCGCAAAGCGGGCATTCGCGGGCCGTCAGCGGGATCTCGGCCTCGCAGTCCGGGCATTGCTTCGTGGGCGCGCTGCCGCTGGCGGCGCGGCCGTCGAGGTCCACGTCCTGCTCCAGCGTGCCGTGCATCAGGCTCGATATCCCGAAATCCAGCACCACGCAGTCGGTCTTGACGATGCCGGGATGTTCCTCGGGATCGACAGTGCGCAGGCCGCGCCCGACCATCTGGATCATGGTGGACTTGCAGGATGAGGGTCGCAGCAGGATCACGCAAGCCGTGGGCGGGTAATCGAAGCCCTCGGTGAGCACCGCGACGTTGACCAGCACGGCGATCTCACCCGAGGCGTAGGCCGCGAGGATGTTGCGGCGCTCGTCGGCTGCCAGTTCGCCGTAGATCAGCCCCGCCGTGATGCCCGCCGCGTTGAAGGCCTCGGCCACATGGGCGGCATGGGCGACGGTGGAGCAGAAGACGATGGTGGGCCGACCGGCGGCCTTGTCGCACCAGTGGCGGATCACCTCGTCGGTGACCGGCGCGCGGTCCATGATGCCGGCGACCTCGGTCATGTCGAAATCAAGGGCGGTCTTGCGGACCTTCTGCAGTTGCTCGCGCACGCCCACGTCGATCACGAAGGTGCGCGGCGGCACCAGATGGCCCGAGGCGATGAGTTCGCCCAGCCGGACCTGGTCGGCCACGTTGTCGAAGACCTCGCGCAGCCCCTTGCGGTCGCCCCGGTTGGGCGTCGCCGTGACGCCGAAGATACGGGCCTCCGGATTGGCGCCCCGCACCTGATCGACGATGCGGCGGTAGCTGTCGGCAATGGCATGATGCGCTTCGTCGATCACCAGCAGGTCGAGCTTGGGCATGGCCGCGAGATTGGCGGCGCGCGTGAGCGTCGGCGCCATGGCGAAGGTGACCTGGCCAGCCCAGGACTTGGTGGCGGCATCGACCACCGAGGTGGTCACGTCCGGGTTGACCCGACCGAACTTTGCCCTGTTCTGGACCGTCAGCTCGTCGCGATGGGCCAGCACGCAGGCCTTGGCGCCGCTCTCGACCATCTCGCCCGCAACCGCGGACAACATGATGGTCTTGCCCGATCCGGTCGGAGCGATCCCGAGCGTGTTGCCGTGGGTCGAGAGCGCAGCGAGGCTGCGCTCCACGAAGAGTTTCTGGCGGGGACGAAGACGCATGGGCGTGCCCTCACTCGGCCCAGGACGGGCGGCCCGGAGTTGCCGGGGCTGCCGGAGTTGGTGCCGTCCCGACTGGAGCCGCCGGGGCCGGTGGTGCCATCGGCGCAGGCGCCGTCCCCATGATCCGGGCATAGTCGCGATGATCCGGGGTCACGGCCGAGCGGATCTCGTTCTTGTCGTCGCCATTGGCATCGGTGCCGATATCGATCCGGGCAACGAACTCCAGCCCGTCGAGATCGGCAAAGCCGCCGATCCGCCGCGCTGCCTGCGCCTGCGGGGACTGATCCTTGTCGGAAATCCCCCGCGCCGAGTTCAGCATGCCCCGGATCAGGCTACGGCCCATGTTGGCCCAGTCCGGCCCCTTGGGACTGTAAAGCCCGATCAGCGTGAAGATCTTGCGCCGGGCATAGGGCCCCTCGAGCACGGTGAACTCGCCGTTGAGATACACTGCACCGGTAGAGCCACGGGTGGCATAGCCCCCGGTCCAGCCCTGCGCGGGGTCGTCGAAGCCGCCGGGGCGGATGGTGAGCCGCACCTTGGCGAGCGTGCCCTTGGGGATGAGGTTGGCATTGGATTGGGCGTCGTTGAAGTCGTTCCACAGGCCAGACATGGCATTGGTCCTTTCAATTGGAGGGATCGGTTTTGAGGGTGGCGGAAGGCGCCGGGATCGCCGGCGGGTCGATCACCAGCGGGCGCGCATCGAGCGGCAGCGGCTGGTGGATCTTGTCGATCAGGCGGCCCAGATCGGGGGGCTCGAGCATCTCCAGCCGACCGGAGCGGTCCTTGGCCGGATAGCCCCAGGGGTTCTGCGTCTGGCAGACGAAGACGCGCCGCGGCACACCCTGATCGTCGGGAAGCAAGGTCAGCGTCAGCACCTCGTCGACGATGCCGGGCAGTTCGAGCCCGGTCTTGGAGCCCTCGATCTGCGGCACGAACTGCTTGCGATTGAAGTCGTCGAGCTTCTCATCGAGGATGCCCACGAAGATCACGTTCTTCGCCCGGGTGTGCTGGAGATGGGTGAGCCAGCCGATCATCTCGCGCCCATGCAGTCCGTAGGCGCCGCGCACATCGGGCTTGCCGGTCTTGTCGGAATGCGCCTCCGGCTGCCCCTTGCACCACTGGAAACACAGCCGCCCGGCGACGGTGATCGAGTCGACAAAGATCGTGTCGTACTTGTCGAGCGCGGCGGGATCGCCGAACTTCTCGCAGACCGCATCGAAATGCGCCCGGCTGTAGGGCTGGTCGTCCCTGAGCGCCGGGTTGGGCCCGCCGATGAACACCGCGAAATCCCGGCACTCGCCCCAGGTGCGGGGCCGGATGGTGTCGATGGCCAGCCCCTCGACGGCGAGATCGCCCGCCTCGAGGTCGCAGAACAGCGTGGTCGAGTACATGAGCGTGCGCAACAGCGTGGTCTTGCCGGATCCACTTGGCCCGAAGACCGCGGCCTTGACGCCCCGTATCTCTGCCAGCCGCTCATCGGCGGTAATGATCGGGAGGGTCATGCCGGCACCTCCTGCGGTTTGCGGGACGCCGCGGGATCGTTGCTGGTCACGGCGGCGTAGAGCGCATCCAGCCGATCCGCTTCCGCCAGGCATTCGATCCCCTTGCGCCGCATGAAGCGCCGCGCATCATCGAGCAGCG
>JALTNO010000306.1 GCA_027000645.1 Paracoccaceae bacterium
GAAGGCCGGCGCGTTGCGTACGATCAGGCGGCGGTCCCAGTCGTTCGCCCGCCCGCTCAGCAGCAGATGCATCGGCGCCGGCAGGTCGGGGGCGCGGTCGATGTCGTGCACCTGCCCGTCGCTGAGCGCAATGATCCCGGCCACCCGCCCGCGCGGCTCCTGCGCCAGAGCCTGCTCCAGCGCCGACATCAGCCGCGTGCCTTCGTCTCCTTCGCCGTCGCCTACCCGGATGCGGCGCAATTCCGTGTTCGGGCGCGCGGCGATCGCGGCGGCCAGCCGATCGGCGGCCTGCCGGGTCTGCTCGGCCCGGTCGGAAAGCTTCTGGCTGGCGCTTTCATCTTCGATCAGCAGGACGATATCGGAAAGCGGCTTGCGATCCTCGACCTGCCACGAAGGCCCCGACAGCGCGCCCAGAAGCACCAGCGCGCCCAGCGCCCGCAGCCCCCACCCGGACAGCCCCCGCCAGGCGGCAAGCACCACCGCAGCCAGCGACAGCGCCGCCAGAGCCCCCAGCAGCGGCCAGGGCAGCAGCGGGTCGAAGATCACGGTTCCGCCCGCCAGCGCGTTCATTGCCCCAGCCTTTCCAGAAGTGCCGGCACATGAACCTGGTCGGACTTGTAGTTGCCGGTCAGCACGTACATCACCAGGTTGACACCGAAGCGATAGGCCATCTCGCGCTGGCGCTCTCCGGTCAGGCCGCGGCCGATGGGAAACATGGGCGCCCCGTTGTCGTCCACGGCCCAGGCGGCGGCCCAGTCGTTACCGCCGATCGCCACCGGGGTGACGCCGTCGTTGAGGTTGCGAAACGGCATCCCCTCGGCCCTTTCGGCATCGGGAGGGGCGGCTTCGACCCACAGCGCGCCACCCGCGTAACGCCCCGGGAAATCCTGCAGCAGGTAGAAGGTCCGGGTCAGGACGTGATCGCGCGGTACCGGCTCGAGCGGCGGGATGTCCAGCGCCGCCGCCAGTTGCTGCAGCTTGCGTCCGTTCGGGCTGGAGGCGCCAAAGCCCGCAACATCCGCGTCGCGGGTGTCGAACAGGATCATGCCGCCCGCGCGCAGATAGGCGTTCAGCCGCGCAATTGCGGCAGCCGAAGGCCGCGGCTGGTCCGGCGTCACCGGCCAGTAGAGCAACGGGAAGAACGACAGCTCGTCGGTTTCAAGGTCAACGCCCACCGGGTTGGCGGGCTCGACCGAGGTGCGGAAGAACAGCGTATCGGACAGCCCGCGCAGACCGGCTCTCGCAACCGCGTCCACCTCGGCATTTCCGGTCAGCACATGGGCCAGCACCACGTCGCGCGTGGCCTCGATAGCCGCCTCTTCGTCGCCGCCGCCCACGCCGGCGGCGGTCTGCGCGCCCCCCGGCTGGGGCGTTGCCAACACCATCGCGGCAACAATCCCGGCCGCCACCGACTGCGCCCGCAACCGCCCGGACAGGGCCAGCGCCGCCAGCACATCCAGCGCCAGAAGCACCAGCGCAAGCGCCACAAGGCCTCCGCCCAGGGGGCGTTCTTCGGCCACCGCCAGCCCTTCTACCGGCACGCCCTCGGGCCATTGCGCCGCCACCAGGACATCATCCGCCGCCAGCACGTTGCGCGCCATGCGCCGCGCACCGTCATCATAGAGGCCGGGGCGCAGACCGGGGCCGAGCGGGGCCGAGACCAGCCTTGGCCCTTCGATCCCCGGCAGGCTGTCCGCCTGAGCCAGGGCGCCGAAGCCGTCCATGACCTGCACCGGGCGCCAGATCGTGCCTTCGAGCTGCTGCGCATCGGAAGGTCCGGCGGGCGAGGACACCGCAAGCCGCTCCAGCATCTGCACGAACAGCCCCGAAAGCGGCAGCGACGACCATTCGGCATTGGCGGTGACATGAAACAGCACCACCTGCCCCTGGCCCAGCCGCTTGCGCGTGACCAGCGGCGTGCCGTCGGCCAGCGCCGCGATCACCCGGTCGGCAAGCGTCGGGTCGGGCTGGGCCACCACCTGCGCGCGCACCCGCACGTCTTCGGGGACGGGCAGGCCGTAGAAGGGGGACTTCTCGGGGAACGGGGCAAGACGCTTGGGCTCGCCCCAGCTCATGGCGCCGCCCACGGTGCGCCCGCCGCGGCGCAGGCGCACAGGCATCAGGGGGTCTTCCTCGCTCCGGCTGACATCGCTGGCAGCCAGGCGCGGCCCGGCGAAACGCAGCAGCGTTCCCCCGCCCTCGATCCATTCGCGCAGCGCGTCGCGCTCGGCCGGGGACAGGGTCGCCACATCGGCCAGAACCACCGCGTCCGGGTTGGCCGGCAGCAGGTCGAGCAGCGCCCCCTCAAGGATTTCGGCGGTGGGCACCAGCGCCTGCTTGAGGTAGTGCAGCGGCGACAGCAGCTCCAGCCCCTCGCGGTCGCGGCGCCCGGCGATCAGGGCGACCTCGCGCCGGCGCAACCCGTCATCGGCCAGCGTCACCGCCCCGGCCGCGCGCTGGCCGCGAATCTCGAACCGGGTGATCCGGGCGCGCAGCTCGGCCGGCAGCGACAGGGCGGCTTCGGCCCGGTCCGCACCGGCGGCGAAGGTTGCGGACAGGCTGGCCAGCACCCGCATGTTGCCCGCCGGGTCGCGCCCGCGCGCCTGAACGGTCACGCCCCGCGCGGGCCCGGCCATGGAACGCAGCGCCGTGATCTTCAGCACCCCGTCCTCGAACCGGACCGGCAGCAGGCCCAGCACCGGCGCCGGCGACTGGAAGATGCGCAACTGCCCGCGCGCGCGCAGCGCTTCGACCACCCGCCCCCGGCCGGGATAGTCGAGCCCGTCCGAAACCCAGAACGTGTCGAACCCGCCCTCGACCGCCGCCAGCGCCCGGATGGCGGCATCCAGCTGCGCCGGACCCGGCACCCAGGGCTCGGGCCGCAGCCCTGCCAGCCGGCCGCGCTGCGCATCGGCGGCGCGGAAGAGCGGCTCTTCGGGGGCCGTCAGCCGCATGATCGCCACCGGCCGGCCGGCGCGGGCGGCATCAAGCAGCTGTGCCTCGATCAGGGCGATCTTTTCCTGCCAGCGCGCCGCCCCGGCCCAGCCGGCATCGAGCACCACCAGAAGCGGGCCGGTCCCGCCTGCCCCTTCTTCGCGCGGATTCAGCACCGGGCCGGCCAGCCCGACAATGGCCGCCGCCACCGCCAGCATCCGCAGCAGCAGAAGCCACCAGGGCGTGCGGTCGGAGGCACTTTCGTCATCCTTCAGCCCCAGCAGCAGCGACACGGCGGGGAACATCCGCCGCACCGGCGCCGGCGGCACCGCGCGCAGGATCAGCCACAGGATCGGCAGCGCCAGCAGCGCCGTCAGCAGCCAT
>JALTNO010000307.1 GCA_027000645.1 Paracoccaceae bacterium
ATGGCTGAAGCAGCTGACCGCCGAGCAGCTGGTGACCCGGCGCGACCGGCGCGGATTTGCCAAGCTCGAATGGCAGAAGATGCGCGAGCGCAACGAGGCGCTGGACTGCCGGGTCTACGCCCGCGCCGCCGCCTGGCTGTTCGGGGCGGATCGCTGGGCGGAAAGCACCTGGCAGTCGCTGGAGGCGCAAGTGGGGATTGTGCGCGAGGAAGCGGTGGCTGTCGGTGCCCTTGAGACCGAACCACCGCCCGAGCCCACCGCCGGCCAGCCGCGCACCCCGCGGCGCAAGCGGCGGGTCTATACGCCGAACATGATGAGGTAAGTGATGACGCTATCCGAAATGCAGGTACAACTGGACGCGCTGCTGGCCGCGCGGTTCCGTGGCGTGCGCTCGACAACTTACGACGGCAAGACCATCACTTATGGTTCCGACGCTGAAATGGCGCGTGCCATTGCCGATCTCGAGGCCCGCATTGCAGCGCAGACCGGGACCAATCCGAACCGCCGCGTGACCCGCCTCTACGCCGAAAAGGGGCTCTGATATGGCGATGATGACCGGCTTGCGCCGGCGCATCGGCGCGATGATCGGCGGGTTCGATGCCGGGGCTTATGGGCGACGTCTGATGAAGTTCCGCCCCAGCCGGGCCCATGTGAACACGCTGATCGGTCAGGCCGGTCCGACGATCACGGCGCGCGCCCGGTGGCTCGTGCGCAACAACGGCTACGCGCTGAACGCGCTGGAAAGCTGGACCGGCAATGCGGTGGGCGACGGAGTCAAGCCGACCTCGAAGGTGGAGGACGAAGCCCGAAAATCGGCGATCCAGGCGCTGTGGCAGGAGTGGGTGGCGGAGGTGGACGCCGAGGGGCTGACCGACTTCTACGGGCTGCAGCGCCGGGCCGCGCGCGAGCTGTTCCTCGCGGGCGAGGTGTTCTTCCGCTTTCGGCCGCGTCGGCCCGAGGATGGCCTGTCGGTGCCCCTGCAGCTGCAGATGATCCCCGCCGAGATGCTGCCGCTTGATGACAACCGCGACCTGCCCGGCGGCGGGATGATCCGGCAGGGGGTGGAGTTCGACCCGATCGGCCGGCGTATCGCCTATCACTTCCTGCGTCGGCATCCGGGCGACGTGACCGAAACCGGCCAGGCCGGCGAGAAGGTCCGCGTGCCGGCCTCCGAGGTCATTCATGTGATCGACCCGGTCGAGGCCGGCCAGGTGCGGGGCGTCTCCCGCTTTGCTCCGGCCATCGTCAAGCTGTTCTTCCTCGACCAGTACGACGACGCCGAGCTCGAGCGAAAGAAGGTCAGCTCGATGTTTGCGCTGTTCGTGACCTCGCCGCAGGTGGACGCGCCGCTGGACTCGCCCGACGAGCCCTTGGCGGTGGAACCCGGGCAGGTGGTGCGGCTCGATCCGGGCGAAGCCATCGACACGCCCTCGCCGCCGGATTCCGGGCCGACCTACGAGCCGTTCCAGTACCGGACGCTCCTGCAGGTCTCGGCGGCGCTGGGCGTGCCCTATTCCTATGTCAGCAACGATCTGGCGAAAGCCAATTTCGCCAATTCGCGCCTCTCGATCATCGAGTTCCGCCGGCGGCTCAGCGCCTGGCAGCACCGGGTGCTGATCCACCAACTGTGCAAGCCGGTCTGGGCGCGGTGGATGGACACCGGGGTGATGGCGGGCGCGCTCGACCTGCCGGATTACGCCGTCCAGCGCCGCGCATGGCTCAGATGCGAGTGGCTGCCGCCCAAGTGGGACTGGGTCGATCCCTTGAAGGACATCTCGGCGGAGGTGGCCGAGATCGAGGCCGGTCTCAAGAGCCGGTCCATGGCAATGGCGCAGCGCGGATACGATGCCGACCGGGTGGATGCGGAGATCGCCGCCGACCGGGCGCGCGAGGCGAAATACGGCCTCGACTTCCGGCGTCCGGGATCGCCGGCGCAAGGCGCGGCCCAGCTGGTCGATACGCCGGCCGATACCAGGGAATCCACAAACCCATGACCCGAACCGACCTGCTTGCCCGCCGGCTGACCGCCCGTCCGCTGGCGCTGGCCCCGTGCGCCGTCGAGACGCTGGTGGCCGCGCCACGGACCCTGCTCGGCGAAACGCCGGCGCCGCAGAATGCCGGCCAAGGCTGGCAGATGACCGAAGGCGGCATCGGGCATCTGCCCATCCTTGGTCCACTGGTGCAGCGCGGCGACTGGCTGACCGGGCTGTTCGGGATTGCCAGCTACGACGACATCGCGGCGGCGGCCGAGGCGGCCTTCGCCGATCCCGGCACCCGCGCGGTGCTGATGGAGATCGACAGCCCCGGCGGCGAGGTGGCGGGGCTGTTCGATCTCGTCGATCGCCTGAAGGCGCTGAAGGCCGAGATCGGCAAGCCGCTCTGGGCGATTGCCCGGGAACAGGCGTTGTCAGCGAGTTATGCCATCGCTTCGGTCGCGGACCGCCTGCTGATCACCCAGACCGGAGAGGTCGGCTCGATCGGCGTCATTGCCGTGCACGTGGATCAGAGCGCGCACGATCAGGCCGAAGGCCGCAAATACACCCTGATCCACGCGGGCGCAAAGAAGGTGGATGGCAACCCGCACATTCCGCTCTCGCCCGAGGCCCTGGCCAGCATCCAGGCCGACGTCGACGATCTCTACGTCCGGCTTGTTGCCCAGGTAGCCTGGGCCCGCGGAATGAGCCCGGACGCCATTGCGGCCACCGAGGCCGCCATCTTCCGCGGGCAGAACGCCGTCGCGGCCGGGCTGGCCGACGGCATCGCCACGCTGGACAGCGCCCATGCCGCCCTGCTGGCCGCGCTCGAAACACCACCAATCACAAGAACCGCCACAGGCAAAACCCTCGACAAGGAAAGGACCGACACCATGGCAGTGAAAGGCAAGAAAAATGCGAGCCCTGCGGCATCGGAGGAAACGACGGAGGCGGGAACGCCTGCGCCCGAGATGGAGGCGACGCCCGAGGCAACGGCCCTGGCCGACGAAACAGCACCCACCCAGGCCGTGACGCCGGCGCCTGCTCCCGCCGCGGCGAAACCCGACCCGGCCGCGCAGATCCGCGAGCAGGCCGCCGAGATTGCCGAGATCGCGGCACAGGCCTCGCGCCTCGGGCTGACCGTTGACGCGGCCGAGGCCGTCAGGGCGGGAACCTCCCCCGATGCCCTGCGCCGGGCGGTGCTGGAGCAGCTAGCCAGGACCACCGATGCCACCATCGTCGCCTCCATCGCCCCGCCGCCCGCCGAGCCCGCCCCGACCGAAAGCCCGCTGATCGCGGCGGCAAGGGCAGTCGCTGCAAACGCCACCACCTGATGA
>JALTNO010000308.1 GCA_027000645.1 Paracoccaceae bacterium
CCGGTGATGGCCGCGGTGGGAATGCGCGCGGGGCGGTCCCCGAACAGGATGTCGAGCACCTCGCCGTTCACGTCGCGATGCGGCACGCTCAGCCAGTGCGGGCGGAATGCCGGCTGGCCGTTCACCTCGCAGATGGCGCCGCCCGCCTCGCGATACGATCGCGAGATGTCGGGCGTGATGAAATCGATCCCCGCGATGTCGAGCCCGACCACCCGCGCCGCCCGGATCGCCGCCAGCCGGTTGTCGGGATGGACCCGGTCGGTCACGTCCACGGGGATGCCCCCGGTGCTGATGTTGGCAACCCGGCGCAGGCGCACGAAGCGGCCCGCCTCGGGGATGCTGTCGGGGGTCAGCCCGGCCTCGGCCAGGCAGGACAGGGCCTCTTCGTCCAGCGGGATGCGCTTGAGGGTGCTGCGCAGGTGGGTCCCGCGCCGGGGATCGGCATTGAGCCGGTCGAGCAGTGCCCGCACGGTCGATTGCCCGTCCCCCGTCACCCCCCCGGGGATGCGCCGGGCGGCCGCCACCATCCGCCCCCCCGCGATCAGCAGGCGATGATCCTCGCCGGGGGCGAATTCCTCGATCAGGACCCCGTGCGGGCTGAGCGCGGCGGCCTCGCGCACCGCCGCCTCCAGCGCCTCGGGCGATCCGATGCCGATCCTGACCCCCGCCCCCTGGTCGAGTCCGACCGGCTTGACCACCAGCGGCCATGAAAGCCCTTCGGCCGCGGCGCGGGCCTCTTGCGGGGTGGCGACCATCCGCCCCTCGGGCACCGGCAGGGCCGCCTGTTTCAGGCGCAGCTTGCAGTCGTACTTGTGCCGCGAAAGCCCTTCGGCCAGGGCCGGCGTGCGGTCGGTGAAGCTGCTTCTGAACTGGCGGGCATTGGCGCCCCAGCCGACCTGCAGCACGCGCCCGGGCAGGACCGTCACCGGCATGTCGCGCGCCATCGCCGCCAGCGCAAAGCGCAGCGAGTTGGGCGAAAGCCCCGTGGACCGGGTGCGCGCGACGAAGGCGGCCAGCCGTTCGGCCGTGCCGGGGGCTTCCTCGTCCCGCATCAGGGCGGCGACATGCGCCACGGCCATCTCGAGCGCTTCGCGCAGCACCAGCCGATGGATCCAGGGCAGTGCCAGCCGGAACCGGCCCGGCCCGGTCCCGACGACCCGGGCCCGGTGCACCGGTCGCCCCGCCCAGAGCTGAAACACCACCGTGAGCGCGGCCACGGCATCGGCCGGCGCCGCCTCTCCGCGTCCGCCGATCAGCAGCCGCGCCATCCAGTCGCTACGCTCCAGCCCCGGCAGCGGCAGGTCGGCCGGGTTCAGCGCCGCCAGCCCTTCGGGAGTTTCCAGCCGCGCCAGTGCCTGCGTCCCTTTCCCGCCGCCGTCCGGCAGGGCGATCGTGACCAGCGCGGTCTTGCCGGTGACCCGCCGGACGCTTCCCGGAAAGAAGCGGACGGGGCCGATATCCGGATTGTCGCCTGCGGGCATGAGGCCTCCATCTTTTTCCGGGTTTTGAACCGCGGCGTCAGTCTAGCGGCAAACCACGGTGACAGAGAGGCAGAACCGTGGCCCTTCGCGGTCCGGGCCATCGGCCGGGTTCTGCCGATGCCGGCGGGCCGGATCGGCAAGAGCGCGCGCAGCCCGGCGACCGGGCGGCAGGAACCCGCCGCCCCCGCCCCGCCGATGAGCGGGAAGCCCCCGGCCCGCCGGCGGGTGAATGGACCGGCGCCGGGCGGTCATGCCATACCCGGCCGGGACGACGCCACCGGCAGCGATACAGGGAGCGGACCCGGACGACATGACCCAGGCAAGCACATATGAGCGGCAGATGCTGGATCTCATCAACGCGGAACGCGCAAAACGCGGGATCGCACCGGTGCAGCTGGAATTGCGGCTCAACACCGCCGCCGAGGATCACAGCCAGTGGATGCTGGCCCGGGACGTCTTTTCCCATACCGGCGCCAATCTCTCCTCGCCCGGCACCCGGATGACGGATGCGGGTTTCGTGTTTTCCGGCAGCTGGACCTGGGGCGAGAACATCGCCCTGCAGAGCGAACGCGGCGCGCCGGGGATCGCCGACGACGTGGTCGATCTGCACAACATGCTGATGAACAGCGCAGGCCACCGCGCCAATATTCTCAATCCGGCGTTCACCGTGGTCGGGCTGGGCATCGAGATCGGCGAATACAACGGCTACACGGCGGTGATCGTGACCCAGAACTTTGCCGCCACCGATGCGCCGGTGCAGATCGACGGCGCCATCGTGCCGCCGCCTCCGGGGCCGGGCGGCACTGCGGGGAACGATCTGCTGACCGGAACCGCGGGCGGCGACTTTCTGGGTGGGCTGGGCGGCAACGACCGGCTGCTCGGGCTGGCCGGCAACGACACGCTCGAAGGCGGCAAGGGGCGCGACCAGCTGCATGGCGGCCCCGGAGCCGATGTGCTGCGTGGCGGCGGCGGGCGCGATCAGGCCGATTACATCGACGCCGCGCCCGGGTTGCGGGCCGATCTGGCCAACAGCGCGCTCAATACCGGTGAGGCGCGCGGTGATGTCTACTTTTCGGTGGAATGGCTGCGCGGCTCGAAGGGCAGCGACCTGCTGGGCGGCGATGGCGGCGCCAACCGGATCCGGGGCGCGGCCGGGGCCGACACGATCGAGGGCCGCGGCGGCAACGACACGATCTACGGCGGCGGGGGGCGCGACGTGCTGCTGGGCCAGGGCGGCGACGATACCCTCTATGGCAAGGGCGGCGCCGACATCTTCGTCTTTGCCCCCGGCGACGGCGTGGACGTGGTGAAGGATTTCCAGGACAACCGCGACAGGCTGGACCTGACCGCCTTCGGCTTTGCCGATACCGCCGCAGCCCTGGCCGGCGCGGTCGAGACGGGCGGCAACCTGGTGCTGGATCTCGGCGGCGGGCAGTCGGTCACGCTGGAAGGGATCGGCCTGCTGCAGATCCAGGACGATCTGCTGATCTGACCGGCCCCGGAACGGGGAAAGCAGAAACAGGAACACCGCCCCTTTGCAGGGGCGGTGCCGGGGGACGAGCCCGGCCCGGCGCGGCCGGTCCGGAGCTCGGTCCTTTCTTGTGCTGGATCACATGTAAGTCGTCGGATCTTCTAAGCCACCGGATCTTCGGCCAGCAGGTTGAACCAGACGATATCGCCCTTGATCCCGACATTGACGTCCTGATCGAGGAAGGTCTCGATCACCTGCTGTGCGGTCACGTTGATCAGCGTGTCGCCATAGACCGCGTCGGGGATCGGAGCCCAGCCGGTCCAGTCCGGATCCGGGGTGCCTT
>JALTNO010000309.1:0-34533 GCA_027000645.1 Paracoccaceae bacterium
CCGCCCGGCGTGTCGGCCAGCCCCGCCCGCACGGTCAGCCCCATGGCGGCGCAATCGGCTTCAATCCGGCGGCACAACGCTTCTTCGCCACCGAAAAGATGTGCACACCCCGTCAGATCAATCAGCAGCGCATCGGGGGGATCCTCGGCCACCCGGGGCGAGAACTGCCCCGCCCAACGCCGCAGCGCGGCGAGAAACGCCGCCTCGGCCGGTCCGTTGCGGGCGCGGGTGACAAGGCCCGCACAGACGGCATGGGCATCCCGCACCGGTTGCCCCACCCGCACCCCCGCCGCACGCGCCTCGGCGCTGAGCGAGGAGACCACCTGCATGTTGCCCCTCTCCTCCACCACGGCCAGCGGCCCCGGCGGCAACCGGTGCCCGGCACGCAGCAGCCTCTCGGCCCCGAGATGGGGAAACCACAGGGAAAGAATGCGACGGTTCGACATCTGCGGAAAGGATTTGTTCATTGTTCGTTCAATACATTCGAATCGGCTCGCGAGTCGAGCGGAACCGGAAAGAGAAACCATGCCGAACTTGTCCTCCGCACGGGCCATCGCCGTCATGCTGGTCGGGATCGTCGCGGCATTCTGGCTGTCTCTTCCGGCCCCGGCCGCAGGGAAGAAGGACGCCGCCACCCATGTCCGGGACCGGGTCGCGGCAATGGTTGCGGCTCAGGCGGCGCTCGACATTCTCGGCGACATGTCCGGCGGCCGGCGCATGTTCGACCGCCGCCTTGCCCGAGAGGCACAACGCGACCTGTCGCGGCAGATTCGCGCCATTCCCTCCCTGTTCCGCAGCGGGGGGGTGACTCCTCGATCACGGGCACGTCCGGCGATCTGGCAGGAATGGGACAATTTCACCCGCCTGTCGCGGCGCGCCGGTCGGGCCGTCAGGGCACTGGACACGCGGCGACTGAACCGCATGAGGCAGGGGCTGACGGCGGTAGTGCAGGCCTGCCTGCAATGTCACGCACTCTACCGGCGACCGCCCTGACCGGGATGGCGCGACCCGGCCCCAGGTCACGATATCGAACCATCTGCAGGCGAATTCCGGCGCGAGCGTCACCGAAATGTCGATTTCGAGAGTGACTTTCCACCGAAGGAACGCCACCAAGGGAAGGAACCGATGCGCCCGCGAAGGGATTTGACCAGGTCAGGGAGGACCGAACCATGCGCACCCGTGCCGCCGTTGCATTCGAAGCCGGCAAGCCCCTGGAAATCATGGACGTGAACCTTGAAGGCCCCAGGGCCGGCGAGGTCATGGTGGAAATCAAGGCCACGGGCATCTGCCATACCGATGAATTCACCCTCTCGGGCGCAGATCCCGAGGGGCTTTTCCCGGCGATTCTCGGCCATGAGGGGGCCGGCGTGGTGGTCGAGGTGGGCGAAGGCGTCACCAGTCTGAAGCCGGGCGACCACGTGATCCCGCTGTACACCCCCGAATGCCGGGAATGCGAATATTGCCTGCACCCCAGGACCAACCTGTGCCAGTCGATTCGCGAAACCCAGGGCCGCGGAGTGATGCCTGACGGGACCAGCCGGTTTTCCACCCTCGATGGCGATCCGATCCTGCACTACATGGGGTGTTCGACCTTCTCCAACCACACGGTGCTGCCGGAAATCGCGCTGGCGAAGATCCGCGAAGACGCGCCCTTCGACAAGGTCTGCTATATCGGCTGCGGCGTCACCACCGGCATTGGCGCCGTCATCAACACGGCAAAGGTGGAAATCGGATCCCGCGCCATCGTTTTCGGGCTGGGCGGCATCGGGCTCAACGTGATCCAGGGGTTGCGGCTTGCCGGTGCCGACCAGATCGTCGGGGTGGACGTCAATCCCGACAAGAGGGAAATGGCCGAACGCTTCGGCATGACCGATTTCGTCAATCCCGACGAGGTAGAGGGAGATCTGGTGCCCTATCTCATCGATCTGACGAAAGGCGGCGCCGACTACACCTTCGACGCCACCGGCAACGTGCAGGTCATGCGGGCGGCGCTGGAAAGCGCGCACAAGGGCTGGGGCGAATCGATCATCATCGGCGTGGCCCCCGCCGGCGCCGAAATCTCCACCCGCCCGTTCCAGCTGGTCACCGGCCGGGTCTGGCGCGGCACGGCCTTCGGCGGCGCCCGCGGGCGCACCGACGTACCGAAGATCGTGGACTGGTACATGGAGGGCAAGATCGAGATCGACCCGATGATCACCCACATCCTTTCGCATGACGAGATCAACAAGGGCTTCGACCTCATGCACGCAGGTGAAAGCATTCGTTCGGTCGTCGTCTACTGATCCCGCAACAAGCGGACCTTCATCTCGCCCGAAATACTCCGGGGGTGTGGGGGCTGGCCCCCACGCCTTCCCGCGATTATGGTCCGGCCATGACTCGCACCAACAGAAACCGCCCGCTCTACGCCGTCCTCATCGACGCCGACAACATCCCGGCAAAACACGCTGCCGCGATCCTTGACGAAATCACCTCGTTCGGAGAACCGGCCCTGCGCCGGGTCTATGGCGACTGGTCGTCGGGACGGTTGAGCGCCTGGACAAGGGTCGTGCGCGACCTCGGCCTGGTGGCGCATCAGGAAACCGCCAACACCACCGGCAAGAACGCCTCCGATATCGGCCTCGTCATCGATGCCATGGACATCCTGCACAGCGGACGCTTCGACGGCTTCGTGATCGTCTCGTCCGACAGCGACTTCACCGCGCTGGCCAACCGCATCCGCGAACAGGGCCTCGACGTGATCGGGATCGGAGAATCCAAGGCTCCGGTCAGCCTGCGCAACGTCTGCAACCGGTTCGTCCTGATCGAGAACATCATCGCCGACCGCGACCCCAAAGCGACCGAGGTCAAACCCGCACGCACCCGGCCGGACAAGGCGATTCCCCTCATCATCGAGGCGATGAACCAGATCGACCCGGATCAGGAATGGTTCCCGCTGGGACAGATCGGGCAGGCCATCATCGCCCGCCACCCCGATTTCGACACCCGCACCTATGGCGAGTCCAAGCTCAGCTCGCTTGTCGAGCGGCTCAAGCGGTTCGAGATCCGCCGCGGTGACGGCAACCAGCCCATGGTTCGCCGCGTGGACTGAGCCGGACCGGGCACGCCGGCCATGCGCTCAGGCGGTGCCGAAACGGGCCATGAACATTTCCACCGCGTGGCGCACGACCTCCTCGATCTCGTCCTCGGAAAACTCCGCCTGCACCCCGAACACCGCCCGCGGCCAAAGCCTGGCCTTGCACAGTTCGGAGAACTGGTCGGCCGCCATCCCCACATCCTCGATCGCCAGTTCGCCACGCGCCACCGCACAGGACAGGTATTCCGACAGCCGGTGACGCCCCATTTCCGGCCCGTTCGCGTAAAACGCCCGCGCCAGATCGGGAAACCGTTCCTGTTCGGCCACGCAGATCCGGAAGATCCGCAGCGCGAACCGCGACAGCATGAAGGTGACCGCGTGACGCGCCACCACGGTCAGGACCTCGCGCGGGGGGCGGCTTTCGTCGATCGTCTCGGTGATCCGTTCCGCCATCCGTTCGCACTCGCAGCGGGCGATCTCCTTGAACAGCACGCGCTTGTCCGGGAAATAGCTGTACAGCGTCGCCTTCGAGACGCCGGCGGCACGGGCAATGTCGTCCACGCTGGCGCCTTCGAACCCGTCGGCCAGGAACACCTCGCGCGCCCCCTTCAGCACCTGGTCGAACTTGCGCCCCTTGCGCGGTACGGTGGTGATCTCGTTCATCGGCTCTCCCGCCTTTCGCGATCAGTGTAAACCGTCCGGTTCAGTTCGGGCAAGCTGCCGCATCCGGTTGCACTCGCCGCTCCCGGCCCTATAAGCTGGAATCATTCTAAACCGGAGCGGCCACATGCAGTTCTTCTCTTCCCGCAAGCGGTTCAGCGACCTGACGGAACAGGAAATCCTTGCACTGGCAATCTCGTCCGAAGAGGACGATGCCCAGATCTACCGCAACTATGCCGAGCGGCTGCGCAAGGACTACCCCGACACGGCCCGCATCTTCGACGACATGGCACGGGAAGAGGACGAACACCGCAAGCGGCTGATCGACCTGCACAATGCCCGCTTCGGCCCGGTGATCCCGCTGATCCGGCGCGAACATGTGGCCGGGTTCTACGCGCGGCGGCCGGTCTGGCTGGTGGAAAATCTCGGGATCGAACAGATCCGCGCCGAGGCGGAAGAGATGGAGCGCCAGGCCGCGCATTTCTATCTGACCGCCGCAAAGCGCACCACCGACGCGGCCACGCGCAAGCTTCTGGGCGACCTGGCGGCCACCGAGGCGCAGCACCAGCACATGGCCGGCGAGCTGGCCGAGCAACACCTCGACGACGAAGCCCGCGCCGCGGAAGAGCGCCACTCGCATCGCCAGTTCGTCCTGACCTGGGTGCAGCCGGGGCTGGCGGGGCTGATGGACGGGTCGGTCTCCACCCTGGCTCCCATCTTTGCCACCGCCTTTGCCACCCAGGATACATGGACGACCTTCCTTGTCGGCGTGGCGGCCTCGGTCGGGGCGGGCATTTCCATGGGCTTTACCGAGGCCGCTTCGGATGACGGCGAACTGTCCGGGCGCGGCTCGCCGCTCAAGCGCGGCCTGGCCTCGGGCATCATGACCACCGTGGGCGGGCTGGGCCATGCCCTGCCCTACCTGATCCCCGCCTTCTGGACGGCCACGATCCTGGCCGGCATCATCGTCTTCATCGAACTGTGGGCGATTGCCTGGATCCAGAACCGCTACATGCAGACGCCTTTCCTGCGCGCCACCTTCCAGGTGGTGCTGGGCGGTGCGCTGGTGCTGGCGGCGGGCGTGCTGATCGGCAGCGGCTAGAGCGCCCCGTCCACATGCTGGAGGTCTTCATCCGCACCCTGCCCTTCTTCGCCATCATCGGGCTGGGCTACTGGGCCGGGCACACCCGGTTCTTCACCCAGGAAGCGACCGCCTTCCTGACCAAGTTCGTGTTCTTCTTCGCGCTGTCGGCGATGCTGTTCCGCTTTGCCGCCACGCTGCCGTTTTCCGAGATCTTCGACGGCCGGCTGATTGCCGGCTATCTGTGGGGCACCGCCTTCGTCTATGGCATCGCCACCGCCGTCGCCTTCCTGCGGCGGCTGGACGTGCCCACCGCCGCCATCGAGGCCCAGTGCGCCGCCATCGGCAATACCGGCTTTCTCGGTCTGCCGATGCTGGCGGTCCTGTTCGGAGAAGCCGCCATCGGCCCGATCATGCTGGCGCTGTCGGTCGATCTGATCGTGTTTTCCAGCCTGATCGTGATTCTCGTCAGTGGCGGGCGCGACGGCGCGCTCTCGCCGGCGACTTTCCGGCTGATCGGCACGGGGCTGCTGCGCAACCCGATGATCATGTCGATCACCGCCGGTCTGATCTGGTCGGCGCTGTCGCTGCCGGTGCCGGGCGCGCTTGACGATTTTCTCACCATCCTGGGCGGCGCGGCAACGCCGGGGGCGCTGTTCGCGATCGGCGCGTCGCTTGCCGCCCGAAGCGCCGAACGGGTCCGGATCGCGGCGTGGCTGGGATTTGCCAAGCTGATCCTGCACCCGCTGTTCGTGGCTCTGGGGGTGATCTACATCTTCCCGATCGACGCCTTCTCGGCGGCGGTGGTGATTTCGACCGCGGCGATGCCGGTTGCGGGAAACGTGTTCATGCTGGCCCAGCATTACGGCATCGCCCCGCATCGCGCCTCGGCTGCGATCCTGCTGTCCACCGCGGCCAGCATCCTGACCATCCCGACAATCATCTCCTGGGTCGGAACCTTCTGACCGGCCCTCGCGCCGTGGCCCGGCCGCGGCCGGGCCGGGGGCGCAACTCAGGCCTTGCGGCGCAGGCGGATCACCACATCGACCGAGGCGACCTCCACCCCTTCCGGCGGCTCGGGCAGGCGCCGGATTTCAAGCTGGTCGGCGGGGGCATCGGAAAGGCGGCCCTCGTCCTCCCAGTAGAAATGCGGGTGATCGTGGGTGTTCGTGTCGAAATAGCTTTTCGACCCGTCCACGGTGATTTCCTGCAGCACGCCGGCCGCGCAGAAGGCGCGCAACGTGTTGTAGACGGTCGCCAGAGACACCGCGGCGCCGGCCGCGCGGGCGGCCTCGAACAGGCTTTCGGCGGTAACGTGGCGGTGCCGGCCGTCACCGACCAGAAGTTCGGCCAGCGCAAGCCGCTGGCGCGTGGGCCTGAGACCGGCCCCGGTCAGCCACTCGGTGGCGATGGTCTGGCTGCGGGTCGTCATGCGCGCGTTCCGTCTTTCCTCCCCTTCCATATATGACGCAGGCAGGTTGGAATTCAATTGAATTTCATTCGCAGCTTGTCGCGCGGGCAGGTTGTCGCCCCGGCGGCTTGCGCTCTTGCAGCGGTGGCGGACCCGGTGATAGACGGGCGCAAAGGCGCCTGGCAGGCAGGCGCTCAAGGAAGGAGGCGCGGCAGCATGGCCCTATACCCGACAAGCTTCGACAAGGAAGCCCTGCTGAAATGCGCGCGAGGGGAGCTTTTCGGCCCCGGCAATGCGCAACTCCCGGCCCCGCCGATGCTGATGGTGGACCGGATCACCGATATCAGCGCCGATGGCGGCGAACACGGCAAGGGCCATGTGGTGGCCGAATTCGACATTCACCCCGATCTGTGGTTCTTCGAATGCCATTTTCCCGGCAACCCGATCATGCCCGGATGCCTCGGGCTTGACGGGCTGTGGCAGCTGACCGGGTTCAACCTGGGCTGGCGCGGCTGGCAGGGGCGCGGCTATGCGCTGGGCGTGGGCGAGGTGAAGCTGACCGGCATGGTCCGGCCCGACCGCAAGATGCTGACCTATCACATCGATTTCACCAAGGCGATCCAGACCCGCCGCCTGACCATGGGCGTGGCCGACGGCCGGGTGGAGGCCGATGGCGAAGTGATCTACCTGGTCAAGGACATGAAAGTGGCCCTGTCCGAGAGTTGACCACCGGCCGCCGGGCGGTCAAGCTTGGACAAAATTCGCAACAGGAGAACGCATATGCGTCGCGTCGTCGTTACCGGTCTGGGGATCGTGTCCTCCATCGGCAACAATGCCCGGGAAGTGGTGGACTCGCTCAAGACCGGCAGATCGGGGATCGAAACCAGCCCCGACATGATCGAACACGGATTCCGCAGCCAGATCGCCGGCACGCTCAAGCTCGACGTGACCGAGCATGTGGACAAGCGCACGCTGCGCTTCATGGGGCCGGGCGGGGCCTATGCCTATATCGCGATGAAAGAGGCGATTGCCGATTCCGGCCTGGAAGAGGCCGATATCGTGAACCCGCGCACCGGGCTGGTGGCCGGGTCGGGCGGTCCGACGACAAGCGCGCTTCTGGTCGCGCATCAGACGGTTCTCAAGACCGGGGCCACCAAGCGCATCGGCCCCTTCGCCGTGCCCAAATGCATGTCGTCCACGGTCAGCGCCAACCTATCCACCGCCTTCAGGATCAAGGGCATCAACTATTCCATCACCTCGGCCTGCTCGACCTCGCTGCACTGCATCGGCAACGCGGCCGAACAGATCATGATGGGCAAGCAGGACGTGATGTTCGCCGGCGGCGGCGAGGAACTGGACTGGACCCTGTCATGCCTGTTCGATGCGATGGGCGCGATGTCGAGCAAGTACAACAACACGCCGGAACGGGCCTCGCGCGCTTTTGACGCCGACCGCGACGGTTTCGTGATCTCGGGCGGCGGCGGCATCGTGGTTCTTGAAGAGCTGGAGCACGCCCTTGCCCGCGGCGCGAAGATCTATGCCGAGGTGACCGGCTATGCCGCCACCTCGGACGGGCACGACATGGTGGCCCCGTCGGGGGAGGGCGGCGAACGGGCCATGCGGCTGGCGCTTTCGACCCTGCCCGAAGGGCGCGAGGTCAGCTATATCAACGCCCATGGCACCTCGACCCCGGTCGGCGACGTGGGCGAGGTCGAAGCCGTGCGCCGGGTGTTCGGAGAAGGCAGCACGCCCCCCATCAGCTCGACCAAGTCGATGACCGGCCACGCACAGGGCGCGGCCGGCGCGCTGGAGGCGATCTTCAGCCTGCTGATGCTGGACAATGACTTCATCGCCCCCTCGATCAATGTCGAGACGCTGGACCCGGCGATCCGGCCCGGCGAAATCGCCACCGAGGCGGTGATGAATGCCGGTCTCGACAGCGTGATGACCAACAGCTTCGGCTTTGGCGGCACCAACGGGTCGATGATCCTTTCCAGATATCGCGGGTAGACGGGCCATGACCAAGCAGTTGCAGGGCAAGCGCGGTTTGATCATGGGCGTTGCCAATGAACGATCGATCGCGTGGGGTATCGCCAGGGCCATGCACGAGGCCGGCGCCGAGCTGGCCTTCACCTACCAGGGCGAAGCCTTCGGCAAGCGGCTGGCGCCGCTGGCCGAAAGCGTGGGCTCGGACTTCATGGTCGATGTGGATGTCACCGACGACGCATCGCTGGATGCGGCTTTCGCGGCGCTGGCCGAGCGCTGGCCGACCATGGATTTCCTGGTTCACGCCATCGCCTATTCGGACAAGGCGGAACTGACCGGGCGGTTCATCAATACCAGCCGCGAGAATTTCAAGAGATCTCTGGACATCAGCGCCTATTCCTTCATCGAGGTCGCCCGGCGGGCGCATCCGTTGATGAAGGAGAACGGGGGCACGTTGCTGACGCTGACCTATCAGGGCTCGGTCCGCGTGGTGCCCAACTACAACGTCATGGGCGTGGCCAAGGCGGCGCTGGAAGCGGCCACGCGCTACCTGGCCAACGATCTGGGCCCCGAAGGCATCCGCGTCAACGCGATCTCGCCGGGGCCCATGAAGACGCTGGCCGGTGCGGCAATCGGCGGCGCGCGCAAGACCTACAAGTTCACCGAGGCCAACGCACCGCTGCGATCGAATGCGACGCTGGATGCCGTGGGCGGCACGGCGGTGTGGCTTGCCTCCGACGCGGGGCGGTTCACCACCGGCGAAATCGTCCGGGTCGATGGCGGCTACCACGTGTTGGGAATGCCTCAGCCCGAAAACATGTGATCGCGACGGATGGCGGCCTTTCCGCGAGGTTTCCCGCGGAATTTCATCAAGGTGCCGCAAGAAGGTCACAGTCCGGCGCTAACCGGGGGGCATGGCACGGGATGGTTTCATCATCGACGACCCTTCGGATGCGCCGCAACGGCGCCCGCTTGCACATCGTCTGGTTCTGCTTGCGGTGGTTGCCACCTGCGGCCTGCTGGTGGCCATCGCGTTTCTGGCCGATGAAAGCATGTTCGACAGGCTGGAGAAGGCGACCGGTCGGCTGACCGAACAGATCGGGATGGTCCTGCCGAACCCGGTCGAGAGCGTGCCCGTGGCACGCAGGATCGAACCTCCGCACCCCGTCGAGATCATCCCGCAGGGCGCGGGTGTCGGCGCGGCCGCCAGCCCTGGCGACTGACGGCCGCGGCCGGAATCGTTTTTCAGCCGATGGAAACCAGCTCGATGGCGAAGGTCAGGTCCTGACCTGCCAGCGGGTGGTTGGCATCAAGCGTCACTTCGGTTTCGCTCACCTCCACCACCGTCACCGGCACCACCTGTCCCTGCGGCGTCTGCATCTGCAGCATGGTCCCGATCTCCAGCGGAATGTCCTCGGGGATGCCTTCGCGCGGCACCGCCTGGCGCATCTCGGGGTTGACCGGGCCGTAGGCCTCGTCGCAGGGGATGTTCACGGTCTTCTTCTCGCCCACTTCCATGCCCGGAAGCGCCTTGTCGAGGCCGGGGATGATCTGGCCGGACCCGACCTGGAACTCCAGAGGATCGCGCCCTTCGGAGCTGTCGAATGTTCTGCCGTCATCCAGCGTACCGGTGTAATGGATGCGAACGGTGTCGCCGGTCTTCACTTGGGTCATATATGCTCCGATCCTTGGGGAGTTGCAGAAAGCCCCAGCCTACAGGGCTGTCCGGGGATGTAAACCCGACCGCGTCAAACCGTCCCGTTTCCCCCCTTCAGCCTTGCCCGGCTTTGCGCCCATTTCTCGATGAATCGGTCCTCGTCCCCGTAATCCATGAAGTCGGCATAGCGTTCATGCACCCCGCGCACCCTTGCGGCATGCTTGATCGGGCACCAGTAGGCCTCGGTCCGCGAGGCGATCTCGCGCACATAGGCGATCAGGCCGTTGGCATAGCCGCAATAGACGCAGTTCAGCTTCTGCAGGGCATTGAGATAGGCAAGGTGATGGCGGTCGATGACGATGAAATCGCGCCGCGGCACGCGCGGGATGCCATAGACGGGGAAACAGATCCTCTGATACAGGGTGACGGCCAGGTCGAGCAGCACCAGCGGCACGATCAGTCCGTAGATCACCGGCGCGGTCAGCACCACCAGCGGACGTGCCGCCGACAGGAAATCGCGCAGGTGCATCCGCGCGGCGCGGTGGCGTTCGCGAACGCCCTCCTCGAACACCACGCGTCCCCGCTCCAGGTGATAGCGCAGACGCTGCCGGCGCGCCTCCCATTCGGCGTCGAGTTGCCGTTGCAGATCGCGAATCCGGTCGCGCAACGTGTCGATCCTGCTTGCCATGGCCCGATGTTTCCCTGTCTGTGGCGTTGTGAAGGACAAGATAGGCACCCCCCTTTCCTGTCGCCAGCCACCGTGCCAATGTCGCCGGAGAAAGGGGAATGACCAATGCCGATCACTACCTGCGTTTTCGATGCCTACGGCACGCTGTTCGACGTCTCTGCCGCCGCACGCCTGGCCGCCGCCGGGCCGGAATTTCCGGCTCTGGCCGACCGCTGGGCCGAGCTGGCCGCGCACTGGCGGACGAAACAGCTGCAATATACATGGCTGCGCGCGATCGCGAATGCCCATGCCGATTTCTGGTCCGTCACACAGGACGGGCTGGACTGGGCGCTGCAGGCCACCGGCCTTGACGGGGACCCGGCGCTGCGACGGCGACTGCTGGATCTCTACTGGGAACTCCAGGCCTACCCGGAGGTGCCGGGGATGCTGGAGGCGCTCAAGGCCGCGGGGCTGAAGACCGCGATCCTCTCGAACGGGTCGCCCGACATGCTGGACGGGGCGGTGAAATCGGCCGGGATCGGCGGTGTTCTCGATGCGGTTCTGTCGGTGGAAAGCGTCGGCGTCTTCAAGCCCGACGCGCGGGTTTACGCACTTGTCGGGCAGCGGCTGGGATGCGCCGATGACGAGGTCCTGTTCGTGTCGTCGAACGGGTGGGACGCGGCGGCGGCAGCCGGGTTCGGCTTCGTCAGCGTCTGGGCCAACCGCGCCGGCGAACCGATGGAGCGCCTGCCGTGGAAACCGGCGCATGTGGTGGCGGACCTGACCGGCATTCCGGCGCTGGCGGGCATCCGGTGACCGGGCCGGCAGCAATCGCCGGGCGGCCGGGCGAGCGGGGCGAAACGGCATGACCTCGCTGGCCATGATCGAGGCCGCGGCCGAGCGGCTGGCCGGCCGCGCCCGCCGCACGCCGCTGCTGAGCGCCCCCGCCCTTGACGAGATTGCCGGGCGGCGGGTGCTGGTGAAACCGGAATGTCTGCAACTGACCGGCAGCTTCAAGTTCCGCGGCGCCTGGGCGGCGATCTCGGCGCTGGATCCGGCGCTGCGGGCGCGCGGGGTCATCGCCCTTTCCAGTGGCAATCATGCCCAGGGCGTGGCGATGGCGGCGCGACTGCACGGCGTGCCGGCGGTGATCGTGATGCCGCGGGACGCCCCGCGCGTGAAGATCGAGGGCACCCGCGCGCTGGGGGCCGAACTGGTTCTCTACGACCGCGCCACCGACGACCGCGACGCCATCGCCGCCGAACTGGCCGATGCGCGCGGGCTGACGCCCATCCAGCCCTTCGACAACCCGGCGGTGATTGCCGGGCAGGGCACGGTGGGGCTGGAAATCGCCGAACAGGCCGCGGACCTCGGGGTGAGCCGGGCCGAGGTGCTGGTACCCTGCGGCGGCGGCGGGCTGAGCGCGGGCGTCGCCCTGGCGCTGGAGGCGCGCGCGCCGGGCATGCGCCTGCGCCCTGTCGAGCCCGAGGGCTTTGACGACACCGCCCGTTCGCTGGCTGCGGGCCGGATCATGGGCAACGACCGGCTTGCTGGTTCGGTTTGCGACGCGATCCTGACTCCTGCGCCGGGCGGGCTGACCTTCCCGATTCTCAAGCGCCTGTGCGGGCCGGGCCTTGCCGTGACCGACGATCAGGCCATGCAGGCCGTGGCGCAGGCCTTCGCCCGGCTCAGGATCGTGGCCGAACCGGGCGGGGCGGTGGCGCTGGCGGCGGCGCTGTTTCACCGCAGCCGGATCGAGGGCGAGACGGTCATCGTGGTCGTCTCGGGCGGCAATGTGGATGCGGCGCTGTTTTGCAGGGCGCTGGAAGGGGGTGCTGCCTGACGCTTTGCCGTCCGGCGCCGCTTGGCTATACCCGGAGGCGAAAACAGGAAAGAGGGGCAACCCATGCACATGGCCGATCTGGGAGACGTTCAACTGCACTACCGCATCGACGGCGACCCCGAGGGCGCGCCGCTGGTCTTTGCCAATTCGCTGGGCACCGATCTGCGGCTGTGGGATGCGGTGGTGCCGCTTCTGCCGGGGGGCTTGCGGATCATCCGCTATGACAAGCGCGGGCACGGGCTGTCCTCGCTGCCGCCGGCGCCTTACAGCATGGGCGCGCTGGTGCGCGATGCAGAGCGGCTTCTGGACATGCTCGGGGTGCGCGAGTGCGTGTTCGTGGGGCTGTCCATCGGCGGCATGATCGCGCAGGGGCTGGCGGTGAAGCGGCCCGATCTGGTGCGGGCGATGGTGCTGTCCAACACCGGCGCCAGGATCGGCACGCCCGCGATCTGGGACGAACGCATCGCCGCGGTTAAGGAGCGCGGGATCGAGGCGCTGGCCGATGCCACCATGGAGCGCTGGTTCACCCGCGCCTTCCGCGCCACGCCGGAACTGGCGCTGTGGCGCAACATGCTGGTGCGCCAGCCGGCCGAGGGCTATGCGGGCTGTTCGGCGGCGATCTCGGGAACCGATTTCTATACCTCTACCAGCGGCCTGCGCCTGCCGGTTCTGGGCATTGCCGGGTCGGATGACGGCTCGACCCCGGCCGATCTGGTGCGCGAAACGGTGGATCTGGTGCCGGGGTCGCGCTTTCACCTGATCCGTCGGGCCGGGCATCTGCCCTGCGTCGAGCAGCCGGCGGAATATGCCCGCGTCCTGACCGGTTTCCTTCGCGAAACGGGGCATGTCTGATGGCCGCATCCCTGTTCGACAGCGCCATGTTTTCGCGTCTCTTTCCAACCGGAGAGGCGGGGCGGCTGTTCACCGACAGCGCCGAGATCCGCGCCATGCTGCTGGTCGAGGGAGCTCTGGCGCGGGTGCAGGGCGCGCGCGGGATCATTCCGGCCGAAAGCGCCGCGGCCATCGACCGCGCGGCGATGGAGGTGCAGATCGACGGCGCCGCCCTGGCAGACGCCACCGGCGAAAACGGGGTCTGCGTGCCGGGCCTGGTGACGGCGTTCCGCGAGGCGATGGCCGCACCCGAACATGCGCAATACGTCCATTGGGGCGCCACCTCTCAGGACGTCATCGATACCGCCCTGATGCTGCGGCTGCGCCGGGCACTGGCGCTGATCGAGGCGGATGTGAGGGCAATGCTTGGCGAGCTGGCGCAGTTGGCCGAAACCCATGCAGATCTGCCGATGCCGGCCCGGACCTTCGGCCAGCACGCGAATGTCACCAGTTTCGGCGCGGTGGTGGCGGGCTGGGGCTGGCCCCTGGCGGGGCTGCTGGAAGAGTTGCCCGGTCTGCGCGGGGATTGCCTGCTAGTGTCGCTGTCGGGGGCGACAGGGACGGCCTCGCAGCTGGGTCCGCAGGCGGCGGCGCTGCGGGCGGATCTGGCCGCCGCGCTGGGACTGTCCGATCCCGGCCGCGACTGGCACACCGACCGTGCTCCGGTGCTGAAGATCGCCGACTGGCTGACCCGCCTGGCGGTCGCCCTTGGCAAGCTGGGCGAGGATGCGGTCGAGCTGGCGCAGACCGGGATCGGAGAACTGGATCCGGGAGGGGCGGGCGCGTCCTCGACCCTGCCGCAGAAGCGCAACCCGGTGGCCCCATCGGTGCTGGTGGCGCTGTCCCGGCAGGCGGCGGGGCTTGCGGGCATCCTCCGGGGTGCCGCGGTTCAGCGTCACCAGCGCGACGGCGGAGCGTGGTTTGCCGAGTGGATGTGCCTGCCGCAGATCGTCCTGGGGGCGGCCGCGGCGGCCCGCATTGCCCGCCGGTTGAGCGCCGCGATGGCCCCCCGCCCCGAGGCGATGGCGGCGGCGCTGGACGCCACGGGGGGCCTTATCCACGCCGAGGCGCTGAGTTTTGCACTGGCATCCTTCCTTCCGCGACCCGAGGCGCAGGCCGCGACCAAGGCATTGTGCCGCGAAGCGATGGAAAGCGGCGCCTCGCTGGCCGATCTGGTGGCGCGGGACTGGCCCCGGATCGACGCGGCCACCCTGTTCGATCCGTCGCGGCAGATGGGGCGGGCGCCTGAAGAGGCCCGCGCCTTTGCCGGCGCCGCGCAGGCGCTTGCCGGCTGAGCGGGCAAGGGATTGCGCCGGGGCGAGGGGAAGGAGTTCATGCGCCTGCAGGGGGCTCTGCCCCCGTCGCCCGTGCCGGGCGACTCCCCCGGGATATTTGCAGGCCAGAAAAAGAACGTGACGGCGTGGCGCCGGTGATCTCTTGCCTGTGGCGCGCGCCCGGTTCACGGTAGCGGGAGGCAAGGACGGAGCAGGAGAAGGGAGAAGAGCGCCATGCAGAAGATCAAGGCCGCCCTGTGCCGGGAATTTGGCGCACCGCTGGTGATCGAGGACATTCACATCGCCCCCCCCGGCATGGGTGAGGTCGAGGTGACGCTGGGCGCGGTTGCGGTCTGCCATTCCGACATTTCTTATGCGGAAGGCGCGTGGGGAGGCCCCCTGCCCGCCGTTTATGGCCATGAGGCTGCGGGCACGGTCACCGCCGTCGGCCCCGGGGCGGGCGGGCTCAAGGTGGGCGACGCGGTGATCGTGACCCTGATCCGCGCCTGCGGGTCGTGTCCGTCCTGTGCCTCGGGCCGGCCGACCATCTGCGAGACGCCGATCGATGGCCTGAAGGGGCCGATCACGACCGTCGATGGCGAGCCGCTGTTTCAGGCCATGGCCTGCGGGGCATTCGCGGAAAAGGTGGTGGTGGATCACAGCCAGGTCGTGAAGATCCCGCAGGCCATGCCCAGGGACGTGGCCTGCCTGCTGTCCTGCGGTGTCATTACCGGCGTGGGCGCGGTGGTGAACGCGGGCGGGATTCGGCCGGGTCAGGATGTGGTGGTGATCGGTGCCGGCGGCGTGGGGTTGAACGCCATCCAGGGCGCGCGCATTGCCGGCGCCCGGCGCATCGTTGCCGTGGACATGAGCGAGGAGAAGCTTGAGGTCGCCCGCCAGTTCGGTGCGACCCACGGGGTTCTGGCCACCGGGAAATCGCCGTGGCGGGACAGCTACAAGGCCCTTGGCGGGCGCGGCGCGGATCTGGTTCTGGTCACCGTGGGGGCGATTCCCGCCTATGAGCAGGCGCCGCGCTACCTGGGCCGGGGCGGGCGCGCCATTCTTGTCGGCATGCCGCATTCGGGCGACATGGCCCGCTACGAACCCGTGGTCATGGCCGCCATCGGCCAGGGCATGATCGGGTCGAAGATGGGCGACGTGGTGATCCAGCGCGACATCCCGTGGATGATCGACCTCTATGAACAGGGGCGGCTGAAGCTGGACGAGCTGATCTCGGGCCGCTGGTCGCTGGAACAGATCAACGAGGCGATCGCCGACACGAAATCGGGCGGGGCGAAACGCAACGTGATCCTGTTCGAGAGGTAACACCATGTTCGACTATTCCCTTCTGCACTGGACCACATTCCTGACCGCCGCGGTTCTGCTCAACCTGTCGCCGGGGCCGGACATCGCCTTCATCCTGGGCCGGACGGCGCAGGGCGGCCTGCGCAGCGGGTTCGCCGCGATGTTCGGCATCTGGGCCGGCGCCTTCGGCCATGTGCTGATGGCGGCATTCGGGCTTTCGGCGATTCTCGTCGCCTCGGCCACGGCGTTTACGGCGGTGAAATGGATCGGCGCGGCCTATCTGGTCTGGATCGGGCTGCAGGCGCTGCGGTCGGGCGGCGGCGGCTTTCTGTCCGACCGCGACCCGACCCCGCCGGCGCCGCCGGGGCGGATCTTCCGGCAGGGGGTTCTGGTCGCCCTGCTCAACCCCAAGGTCGCGGTGTTCTTCCTCGCCTTCCTGCCGCAATTCGTCGTCCCCGGCGCGGGGCCGGTCCCGGCGCAACTGTTCCTGCACGGGATCCTGATCATCGCCGTCGCCGGACTGGTGGAACCGGCGCTGGTGCTGATGTCGCACCGGCTGATGGCGGGTCTGAGGCGCAAGCCCTCCCTCGGCAGGTGGATGGACCGGACGCTGGGGGCGCTGCTGATCGGGCTGGGGGTGAAACTGGCCCTGTCGGGCCGGCCGGAGTGAACGCGCGCGGGCCGGGAGCGGCGCGCGGCAGCGGATGAGGGTGCATGATGAAGCTTCAGGATCTTGACGTCATCGTGACCGCGCCGCCCGCGCCGGGCTGGGGCGGGCGCTACTGGATCCTGGTCAGGCTGACCACCGACACCGGCATCACCGGCTGGGGGGAATGCTATGCCTCGTCCGTCGGCCCGGAGGCAATGCGCCACGTGATCCGCGACGTGTTCGACCGACACATGGCGGGCGAGAGCCCCGAAAACATCGAACTGATGTTCCGCCGCGCCTATTCCTCGGGCTTCACCCAGCGGCCGGACCTTACGGTGATGGGGGCGTTTTCGGGGCTGGAGATCGCCTGCTGGGACATTCTGGGCAAGGATCGCGGGCGGCCGGTATGGGCATTGCTGGGCGGGCGAATGAACGACCGGCTGCGCGCCTATTCCTACCTCTACCCCCTGCCCCATCACCCGATGCGGGAATTCTGGACCTCGCCGGAGATGGCCTCGGAAGCTGCGGCCGAGATGGTCCGGCGCGGCTTTACCGCCGTAAAATTCGACCCCGCCGGCCCCTACACGATCCGCGGCGGGCACATGCCGGGCATGCGGGACATCGCGGTTTCGATCCGGTTCTGCAAGGCGGTCCGCGAGGCGGTGGGCGAGCGCGCCGACCTGCTGTTCGGCACCCACGGGCAGTTCTCGACCGCCGGCGCGATCCGGCTGGGGCAGGCGCTGGAGCCGTTCCTGCCGCTGTGGTTCGAGGAACCGGTCCCGCCCGACGACATGGAGGCGATGGCGCAGGTGGCGCGGACCGTACGCATCCCCGTCGCCACCGGTGAACGCCTGACAACCAAGGGCGAATTCGCCGCCGTGCTGCGCGCGGGCGCGGCCGGCATCGTGCAACCGGCGCTGGGACGGGCGGGCGGCATCTGGGAGGCCAGGAAGATCGCCGCCATCGCCGAGACCTACAATGCGCAGGTGGCGCCGCATCTCTATGCAGGGCCGGTGGAATGGGCTGCGAATGTCCATCTGGCCGCTTCGATTCCAAATTTCCTGCTCCTGGAAACCATCGAGACACCGTTTCACGATGCGCTGATCGGGGGAGGTATTCGCGTTGAAGACGGCTTCGTCACCCCGCCCGACACGCCGGGCCTCGGGATCGAGGTGGATGAAGATCTTGCCCGCGCCCATCCCTGGTCGGGCGACGGGCTGCACCTCCAGATGCAGGAGGCCCCCTGCGACCATGCGCGGGGGAACGCCTTTCAGGGTGGCGCGCCGGCACGGGAGGAGTGACTTCACATCCGCGGCGCGGTCGTGATAGCATACCGAGAATTGAATATTTTCAGGATGGGTGCCCCGTGACAGTTCAACCTGCGCAGAAGATGACCCCGAATGCCACCGACGAAATGGCGGCGAACGCGACCGACGCGGCGGCCTATCTCAAGACGCTGGCGCATGAAGGGCGGTTGATGATCCTGTGCCATCTGGGGGCGGGCGAAAAATCGGTCGGCGAACTCGAACAGCTTCTGGGCATCCGGCAGGCAGCGGTGAGCCAGATGCTGGCCCGCCTGCGCGAGGAAGGGCTGGTCGCCACCCGGCGTGACGGCAAGACGATCTACTATTCGCTCTCCGACGACAAGACCGAGCAGGTCATCGGCCTGCTGTATTCCCTGTTCTGCGGCAGGGAGAAGGAACCGCGGGCCTGATCGCCGGCGGCCACCCGGAACCAAGGCCCGGCAAGCCGGCGGCCGGAACGATTCAGTTCGAAACGTAACCCGCGACCACCTGCAACAGCTTGTAGGCCACGGCCGCGTCGTTTTCGACCACGGCCAGGAATTCCTCTTCCCCGATGCGCAGGCAGGTCAGGTCGGTTTCCGCGATCATGCTCAGCGCGCGAGGTTCCTTGCGGATCAGGCCCAACTCGCCCACCAGCGCGCCGGGACCGACCTTGGCGATCAGCTCGTCTTCGCGGTCTTCATGGGGCAGGTAGAGGCCGGCCTCGCCCTCGATCACCACGTAGGCACCGTCCGTGGGGTCATCATCCTTGTGGAACACGGCCTCGCCCGCCCTGGCGTGATACCAGCGCGCGCCGAAACCGAGAAGCCGCAGATGGCGGCGGTCAAGGCCGGAAAACAGCGGAACCTGCTCGAGCGCCCGCACCTTGCGCGCAAGGTCGGCACTGGCGGCGCTTTCCTCCTCCTCGCGGATATGGACTTCTTCGCTCACGATCCGGCCCTGTTCGACCTCCACGAACATGTCGAAAGCGTCCGAATGTTCGAATGACGGTTCAAGATAGATCAGCGTGGCTTCCGGCAGCAAGTCGCGCAGGTTGCGGAACACGGCAATCTTCGTCTCCATGTCGAAACTCGCCAGCGCCCGGTCGAGGATCAGGATGTCGGGCCGCTTGATCGTGGCCCGGCAGAACGCCAGCGGCTCGGCGAAGGTGGCCGGGAGGTTCTGCCCTCCGACGGCGATCGGCAGGTCGTAGATCAGTTCCACCACAAGATCCCGCGCGCCGCTTTCCGTCAGCACGTCCGCCACCAGCCTGCGCACCTCGTCCGCCTTGGCCCCGGCGATTTCCGACACCTTTCCGAACAACGCGTTTTCCAGGACCGTCAGCCCGGGCGAGAACCGGCCCTGGTCCAGAGGCTCGAACAGGCCGCCCAGGGTGGCGAGGAGCTCGCGTCCGTGAGTTCGGCGAAGCTCCAGAATGCGCGCCTTCATGTCATCGGTGAAGGCCGGGCCGATCTGTTCGGCCGAGATGCGGATCGGCACCGTCAGCAGGTAGGAGAGTTCTTCGTCGGACAGGGCCGAGGCGCCGGCATCGCGGGTCCGCTCCACCAGGTCGACGACCTTCTCATATGTGGCCGGCTCGACCCCGAGCCGCCGGAACAGCGGGTGATCGGTGCCATCGCGCCCGAAGATCTGGCGCAGCATGTCGATCACGTCGCGGGTCATGCGCACCAGCCCTTCATCCAGCCCCAGCCGGTGAAGCTGGGCCAGGAACGCGGTCTGGCGGGCCAGAACCTCTTGCGTGATCTCGACGCGGGGTATGGCGAACAGGAGGTTCTCGGCCACCGGCAGGGCCGGGTTGTAAAGTTCCGGGTCGAAGAAATAGGTGTACTGGGCAAGCCCCGCATCCTTCACCGCCTTCCGGACCCTGGGGCGCAACTCGACCAGGCGCGCGGCAAGTTCGGGATGCGCGGCGGGATCGAATTCCTGCTCCAGCCCGCGGCGCAACAGCGCCGCGCCCGGCCCCAGCCCCGAGATGAGCCGCAACCACCAGCGGCGGAGTTCTTCCTCGGACTCGAACCCGGCCAGTGTCGGGTCGGTCCAGTCCGCGTCGAAGGGATCGGGGCTGTTGCCGGTGCGCAGCGCCTCGGCCAGCGCGCCGGGATCGGCGGGTTCCCCCACCGGGCGGTATCGGACCGGCATCAGCACGTTGTCCCCGAACGTGCCCTGAAACAGCGCCGGCTTCGAGGTCGCATGGCCAATGCGCAAGGCGATGACCTTCTGGTGGAGATCGCGCAGGCGCAGCCCGCCCATGGTCACTTCGCCCCGAGATGGCAGAACTTCGCGCGTCAGCAGGGCCGCAAGCGCCCGGCGGTCCTCTTCATCCGGAACGGCGATCGCGCAGGTCTTGCCGCCCGGGAAGGTGACGGCGAGATCTTCAAGCACGACATTGCCGTCGGTGTCGCGCACGTTGACATGATCCAGCACGATGTCGCCGGTCAGGCGCGGGATCTCCTCGGGATCGCCCTCGAACAGGGATTCGTCGATCATGCCCGGCGGCGCGAAGCGTTCGATGATGATGTCCCACCGAACCGCCATGTCCTGGGTCTGGTTGTAGTAGGTCAGCAACTCCTTCCATGGCGAGCTCAGGTCCTTGTAGGCCGCCAGCGCCGCCACCAGAGCGCCCAGCGACACCTCCCCCCGCAAGACGAGATAGCCGCCCACCGCGTAGAAGAAGAACGGCGTGAGCTGGGTGATGAAGTTGTTGAGAAACTTCATGAAAAATTTCTTCTGGTAGATCTGGAACCGGATCTCGAACAGCCGCCCCAGCCGCCGGGTGATCAGCGCCCGGCGATACCGCCAGCCGCCGCTGGTGCGCAGGGCGCTTGCCCCCGTTGCGGTTTCGCCGATCTCGCCGGCAAGCGCGCGCACCTCGCGGATGCGCCTCTTGTTGAGTTGGTTGATCTGGCGCTGCATCCGCGGAATCAGCCACGCCTGCAACGGGATCAGCGCCACCGCCGCCAGCCCGAACCACAGGCTTTGCGTGAACAGGAAGAACAGGATCGTGGCCATCTGCCCCGCCTGCAGGACCGGCTGGCTGATCGCATCCCCCATCAGGCCGCCCATGGGTTCGCTTTCGGCGGTGATCATGGAGACCAGCTCGCCCTGGCTGACCCGCTCGAAATAGGGTTGCGGGAACCGCAGGACCCGGGAGATCAGCTGATAGCGGAAACGGCGCAGCATCCGTTCGCTGAGGACGCCCTTCATGGTGTTGATGCGCATTTTCAGCAGGCCGTGTGCCAGAACCGCCGCCAGAAAGGCCAGGCACAGGATCCACAGGAACACGATCTGATCGACGCGGTAGCCCAGCACATCGATGGTCGCGCTGAACGAACCGATGGCATCGTTGATGATGCGCTTGGGCAGTTCCAGCGTGAGGTAGAGCAGCGGAAAGAGCGCCACCGTCACCAGCAGGAGGATCAGCTGATCACGTTTCGAGTACTTCCAGATGAATCGGAAAAGCGAAGGTTCGATTTCTTCAACTCCGAAATGAGACGCAAGGGATGGTCCCGCGCATTCGCGCGCCTGTGGCCCGCCGAGGGGCGGGCGATCGTCCAAGGGTAACAATCCGGCAACGGGCCGTGCAAACGGATTCGTTCCCCGACGCGACGGAACATCGGTCAGGGCATTTGCAGGTGCCGGCGATAGGCCCTAAGCTGGCCGCGACGAACCGGAGGGGAGGGATCGGGTTGTCGGATATCGTCGGGATGGTCCTGATTCTGTTCAGCCTCGTGCAGATCAAGCACATGTTTGCAGACTACTTCCTGCAGACGAGGCGGATGTTGTCGGGGCGGGGCGAGTATCTGCACCTGGGCCGGGCGCAACATGCCGGCGTTCATGCTGTCGGCTCGGCGATCGTGTTCGGGCTGATCGGCGCGCCTCCCGGTTTCATCGCCGTCCTCGTGGTTCTGGAATGGATCGCGCATTTCCATATCGACTGGATCAAGGCACGTTACTGCGATTCGCGGGACTTCGATCCCTTTCAGGCTGGCTTCTGGCGGGCGGCGGGGCTGGATCAGGCCCTGCACCAGTTCACCTATATCGGCATGGTCTGGGCATGGGTCCGCTATGCGGCCATGTAGGCGCCCGCGACGCGAACGACCGCAAACTGTTCTAGAAGCGCGTGCCAAGATAGCGGGATCGGGCGATTGCGGGATCTGGCGGGAGGGAGAACCGGGGCTGCAACAGGACCATCCGTCGGGACCGGGGCGTGGCAACGCAGACCGACCGTCTTCGACACGACACAAGGCCCGACTTTGGACCTTTTCCCCATTACAACCCCGTCCCCCGGCAATTCAGGAATTCAGGACTGCATCGGTAATCTCGCCCGTGCATTCATATTTTGCGCGCCCCCCTGATTGTGCAAGTTTTTTCGTCCGGCCGGCCTGAATACAGCCGAATCCCCGAAGAATCCGGAACCAAAACATCTGCCGAAATCGTCACTGTTTCCAAACCGGAAACTTTGAATTTCGCGCTCCGCGCAAGAATCTCTTGTCCGCCCTGTCAATCGGCCAGAATGCCGCCCTGCTTGAGCGTCCGCAGCACCATGTTGGTCTGCGCGTTGGCCACGGCCGGCTGCCGGAACAGGAAATCTTCCAGAAACCTGTTATACGCCTCCAGATCGCGGCACAGCACCCGCATGTGGTAGTCCGCCTGCCCGGTGGTGGCGTAGCATTCCTGCACTTCGGGCCGCTGTTCGACCGCGCGATTGAACTCGACAATGCGATCGGGGTCATGGCGCGTCAGGTGCACATGCACGATCGCCTGGAATTCCAGCCCCATTGCCCGGGGGTTCGCGACCGCACCGTAGCGTTCGATCACCCCCGCCTCCTCCAGCGCCCGCACCCGCCGCCAGCAGGCCGAAGGCGACATACCCACGGCCGCTGCCAGATCGGCATTCGAGATCCGGCAGTCCCGCTGAAGAAGAGCAAGGATCCTGCGATCGCGGGGCTCAAGTTGCATGTTTCCGGTTTCCTGTTTCACAAACACGGAGGTTATCGAAATATTCAACCATAATCCAGAAAAGGACACACGAATCTGGAACAATTTTTCACGATCATTCGGTTAATATTTCCTCCACACGGGATTTCGACGGAAATTTTCGGGATGACACGCCACAGCTTTGACATGCGGACCTATGATCTGGAGGACCGCTACCGCCTGACCACGGGCCGGGTCTTCCTGACCGGAACGCAGGCGCTGGTGCGGATCATGCTGGACCAGGCGCGGCGCGACCGAGCGGCGGGATGGAACACTGCCGGCTTCGTCTCCGGCTATCGCGGCTCGCCCCTTGGCGGGCTGGATCTGGAGATGTGGCGCGCCCGCCAGTGGCTGGAGGGAAACCGCATCACCTTTCAGCCGGCGGTGAACGAGGATCTCGGCGCCACGCTGGTTCTGGGTGCACAGCAGGCCAGCCTCGACCCCGACGCGCAGGTCGAGGGCGTCTTTTCCATGTGGTATGGCAAGGGCCCCGGCGTGGACCGCTCGGGCGATGCGCTGCGCCACGGCAACGCCTATGGTTCGGCCCCTAAGGGCGGCGTTCTGGTGGTGGCGGGCGACGATCACGGCTGCGTGTCGTCGTCGATGCCGCACCAGTCGGACGTGGCCTTCATGGCCTGGTTCATGCCGACGCTGAACCCGGCCACGGTGGGCGAGTATCTCGAATTCGGCGAATACGGGATCGCGCTGTCGCGGTTTTCCGGCACATGGGTCGGCTTCAAGGCGATCTCGGAAACCGTGGAATCGGCGCGCTCGGTGGAGCTGAAGCCCGACCGCGCGTTCCTTCTGCCCGAACTTGACGACCTGCCCCCGGGCGGGCTGCATGTGCGGCTGAACGACCTGCCCAGCCCCGAGATCGAAAGCCGAATCCGGCACAAGCTGCGCGCGGTGCGCGCCTTTGTCGAGGCCAACCCGATCGACCGGCGGATCTACGACATCGAGGACGCCCATTTCGGCTTTGTCACCACCGGCAAGGGACATCTCGACCTGATGGAGGCGCTGCGCCTGCTGGGGCTGGACGAGGCCGCCTGCCGGCGGCTCGGCATCGACATCTACAAGGTCGGCATGGTCTGGCCGCTGGCGCTGCGCGACGCCATGCGCTTCGTCAGGGGCAAGCGCGAAGTGATGGTGATCGAGGAAAAGCGCGGCATCATCGAAAGCCAGTTCAAGGAATATTTCTACGACTGGCCCGGCGACAAGCCCGAGCGCATGGTCGGCAAATACGACGAGAACGGCGAACCGCTGGTGCCATGGACGGGAGAGTTGTCGCCCTTGCAGCTGGTGCCGCTGATCGCCCGCCGCCTGCACGCCTTCTTCCCCGACGAAGGGCTGCCCGAAAAGGCCCGCGCCCTGACCCGCGAACCCCCGATCCTGCTGCAGGTGCCGGGGGCGACGCGCACGCCGTGGTTCTGCTCGGGCTGTCCACACAACAGTTCGACCCATGTGCCCGAAGGCTCGCGCGCCTATTCCGGTATCGGCTGCCACGTCATGGCCAGCTGGATGAACCGCAACACCGCCGGATATGCCCAGATGGGCGGCGAGGGCGTGCCCTGGGTGGCGGCCTCGCAATTCACCGGCGGCGGCCACGTCTTCCAGAACCTCGGTGAAGGTACCTGGTATCACTCGGGCAGCCTTGCCATCCGGCAGGCGGTCGCCGCGGGCACCAACATCACCTACAAGATCCTCTACAACGACGCCGTCGCCATGACCGGAGGCCAGCCGGTGGACGGCCCCGTCAGCGTCGCCGGCATCGCCCAGACCTGCCGCGCCGAAGGGGTGAAGCGCATCGCGCTGGTCTCGGACCATATCGGCAAGTTCGACCGCGCCGACTTCCCCCCCGGCACGACCTTCCACGACCGGCACGAGATGGACGCCCTGCAACGCGAACTGCGCGAGGTGCCGGGCGTCAGCGTGCTGATCTACGAACAGACCTGCGCCACCGAAAAGCGCCGCCGCCGCAAGCGGGGCAAGATGGAAGACCCCAGGCGCTTCGTCGTCATCAACGAACTGGTCTGCGAGGGCTGCGGCGACTGTTCGGTCACCTCCAACTGCCTCAGCGTCGAACCGGTGGACACGCCTTTCGGGCGCAAGCGCCGGATCAACCTGTCGAACTGCAACAAGGACTTCACCTGCCTCGACGGGTTCTGCCCCAGCTTCTTCACCGTCGAAGGGGCCGAAAGGCGCCCGCCGCAGAGCGCCGATCTCGACCCGGCCACGCTGGCCGCCGACCTGCCCGCCCCCGAACTGCCGCCACTCACGCAATCCTACGACCTTCTGGTCACGGGGGTGGGCGGAACCGGCGTCGTCACCCTGGGCCAACTCGTCACCATGGCGGCGCATCTCGAAGGGAAAGGCGCCAGCGTGCTGGACTTCACCGGCTTTGCCCAGAAATACGGCACGGTGCTCAGCTTCATCCGACTGGCCCCCCGGCCCGAGGCGCTCAACCAGGTGCGCATCGACCGGGGCGCGGCACGGGCGGTGATCGGCTGCGACATCGTGGTCAGTTCCTCGCCCAAGGCCTCGGCCCATTACCGGCACGGCACGCGGGTGGTGCTGAACCGGGCCGAAATGCCCACCGGAGATCTGGTGCTTCACCGCGACGCCTCGCTGCGCGTGCCCGAACGCGAAGCCGCCATCGCCGCCGCCGTGGGCGCCGACAACCTCTCGGCCTTCGACGCCAACGCCACCGCCGAACAGCTCCTGGGCGACGCGGTCTACGCCAACGTGATGATGCTGGGCTTTGCCTGGCAACAGGGGCTGGTGCCGGTGAGCGACGCCGCACTGATGCAAGCGATCCTGCTCAACGGCGTACAGGTCGGACGCAACCGCACCGCCTTCACCCTTGGCCGGGTGATGGCGGCCGCCCCTGAGCGGCTGTCCGACCACCTCCGCCCGCCCGCCACGCCCGACGAGTCGCTGGAAGAGATGATCGGCCGCCGCGCCGACTTCCTGGCCGAATACCACAACCCCGCCTGGGCCGAACGCTACCGGGCGGCACTGAGCCGGTTCCGCGCCGCGCTGCCCGATCCCGCGCCGGAAAAACCGATGCGCGCCGCCGCCCGCGCGTTGTTCAAGCTCATGTCGCCAAAGGACGAATTCGAGGTTGCCCGGCTGATGACCCGCCGCGAATTCTCCGAACACCTGGCCGAACGGTTCGAGGGCGATTTCCGCATCCGCTACCACCTCGCCCCGCCGCTCCTGCCCGCGCGGCGCGACGCTCGCGGACGGCCGCGCAAACGCGCCTTCGGGCCATGGATGGGGCCGGTCATGCGGGCACTTGCCGGCCTGAAGTGGCTGCGCCACACCCCGTTCAACCCGTTCGGCTACCACGCCGAGGCCCGCCTGCACAGGGATCTGCTGCACTGGTATGAAACCGGCCTGCCCAATGCCGCCCGGCTCATCGCCGAAGGCCATCTCGACGCGGCGATGGTCTTCCTCGCCACCCCCGATCACATCCGCGGCTTCGGCCCGGTCCGCGCCGAATCCGCCCGCCACGCCCGGGCCAACGCCGAAACCGCCCTGCAACAACTCACCCCCTGATCCCCCCTTCATCTTGCCCCAAATACTCCGGGGGGCGCGGGGGGGCAGCGCCCCCCGCCGGCACGGCGCTTGACTTGCCCCCGACCAACTGCCACATGGGCGCGACCAGACCCGCAACCGGGCGTTCCGTGGGCGCCGAACCGACGAGGAGTGCCGATATGGCCCAGATCTCCCTGACCTTCCCCGATGGCTCCGTCAAATCCTTCGATGCCGGCATCACCCCGGCCGAAGTGGCCGCCGGCATCTCCAACTCGCTGGCGAAAAAGGCGATCTCGGCCACGGTCAACGGCCGCCACTGGGATCTGCAATGGCCGATCGAGGAAAACGCCACCATCGCCATCCACACCATGAAGGACGAGGGTCCCGCGCTGGAACTGATCCGCCATGACCTTGCCCATATCATGGCCCGCGCGGTGCAGGAGATCTGGCCCGAAACCAAGGTCACCATCGGTCCGGTGATCGACAACGGCTGGTATTACGATTTCGACCGGGAGGAACCCTTCACGCCCGAAGACCTCGGTGCCATCGAGAAGAAGATGAAGGAAATCATCAACCGCCGCGACCCGGTCACCACCGAAGTCTGGGACCGCGACCGCGCGATCCGCTTCTACGAGGCCTCGGGCGAACCCTACAAGGTCGAGCTGGTCGAGGCGATCCCCGAAGGCGAGCCGATCCGCATGTACTGGCACGGCCACTGGCAGGACCTGTGCCGCGGGCCGCATCTTCAGCATACCGGGCAAGTGCCGGGCGACGCCTTCAAGCTGACCCACGTGGCCGGCGCCTACTGGCGCGGCGATTCCTCGCGCCCGATGCTGCAACGCATCTACGGGGTGGGCTTTCGCACCCGCGACCAGCTCAAGGCCTATCTGCACATGCTGGAAGAGGCCGCCAAGCGCGACCACCGCAAGCTGGGCCGCGAAATGGACCTGTTCCATTTCCAGGAGGAGGCGCCGGGCCAGATCTTCTGGCACCCGAACGGCTGGACCATCTACACCCAGCTTCAGGACTACATGCGCCGCCGCCAGCGCGAGGGCGGCTATGTCGAGGTCAACACCCCCCAGGTGGTGGACCGCAAGCTGTGGGAAGCCTCGGGCCACTGGGAGAAATACCAGGAAAACATGTTCATCGTCGAAGTGGACGAGGAACACGCGCGGGAAAAGACCGTCAACGCGCTCAAGCCCATGAACTGCCCCTGCCACGTCCAGATCTTCAACCAGGGGATCAAGAGCTACCGCGACCTGCCGCTGCGCATGGCCGAATTCGGATCCTGCAACCGCTACGAACCCTCGGGCGCGCTGCACGGGTTGATGCGGGTGCGCGGATTCACCCAGGATGACGCGCACATCTTCGCCACCGAGGACCAGATCGAAGGCGAAACCGCCGAGTTCATCCGCTTCCTGTCGCGGATCTACGCCGATCTCGGCTTTCCGGATTTCAAGATCAAGTTCTCCGACCGGCCCGAGACCCGCGCCGGCTCGGACGAGATCTGGGACAAGGCCGAACAGGCGCTGCTGTCGGCGACCCGCAAGGCCGGCATCGATCCCGAGCTCAATCCCGGCGAAGGCGCCTTCTACGGGCCGAAGCTGGAATTCGTCCTCACCGACGCCATCGGCCGCGACTGGCAGTGCGGCACCTTCCAGGTGGATTTCGTCCTGCCCGAGCGGCTGGACGCCAGCTATGTCGGCCCCGACGGGGCACGGCACCGCCCGGTCATGCTGCACCGCGCGGTACTGGGCAGCTTCGAACGCTTCATCGGCATCCTGATCGAGGAACATGCCGGCAAGCTGCCCTTCTGGCTGGCGCCGCGGCAGGTGGTGGTGGCCTCGATCACCTCCGAGGCCGACGCTTACGTGCACGAGGTGGTCGCCACCCTGACCGCCGCCGGCATCCGGGCCGAGGCCGACATCCGCAACGAGAAGATCAACTACAAGGTGCGGGAACACTCGCTGGCCAAGGTGCCGGTGATCCTGGCCGTGGGCGCGCGCGAGGTGGAAAGCCGCAGCGTTTCGGTCCGCCGGCTGGGCGAGAAGAAGACCACCGTCCAGTCGCTGCAAGAGGTGGCGGAAGAACTGGCGCGCGAAGCCACGCCGCCGGACTTGCGCTAGCTCCGTCGCGACTTGTCGCACCCGCCCTGCCCGGGCCGCCTGCGCCGCCCGGGCATGCGCCGCAGCACCCGCGCCCCGCCCGGATCAGAAATGCGCCTTCGGCTCATCCGGTTTGCCCGCGCCCAGCGCAAGCAGCCCCGCAACCCCGGTGAAGGCGATGGGGAACATGGTGAAGACGTTGAAACCGAAGGCGTAATACATCCCCCCCGCCGACAGCAGCAGCAGGATGCCGCCCCAAAGCGCCCTTGCCCGCGCCATCGCGCCGCCGGCAATCGCCAGCAGCGGCGACAGGATCGAGGCCGCCCGGATCACCCCCACATTGGCGGCCTGTTCGAACAGGCCCTCCACCTCTCCGAACCGCTCGACCGCCTCGGTATAGCCGTAGCTGAAAAACCCGACGAACATCCCGATGATGCCGCCGATGATCCCCAGAACCAGTGCCGCGTTGCGCATGACCTTCCCTTTCCACCGCTTCCCTGACCGACCGGACCCTTGCAGAGGGATGCCCGCTCAGGCCAGGCCAAGGGCCGCGCGCGTGGCCGCGCTCCAGCCCAGATACAGCGTGCCGTCCCGCTCGATCAGCGGCCGCTTCATCAACACCGGATGTTCGGCCAGCAGATCCAGCGGCGGCCGGTTGCGTTCGGATTCGGACAGCCCGCGCCAGGTGGCCGACCGCGTGTTGACCAGCGCCGCACCAAAAGTCGCATATGCCCGCGCCAGAAGATCGGCCGGCACGCCCTCGGCCCGGACATCGACAAGACGCGCCCCGGGAAGCGATTTCAACGCCTTGCGGCAGGTGTCACAGGATTTCAGACCATACAGGATCATCTTTCCTTCCCTCGTTTCAACCGCAACCCTTACCCGCAGCGGCCCCCCCGCGCATCCCTTTTCCTTGATTTTTTCCCGATCCGTGCAATCCTGTCGCCGGCGCCGCAGCCGATCAGACTTCCCGCCTTCCTGACACGAACGCCGGTCGCCTGAGGGACCCCGGCACCACCAAGACCCTGCCCCCGGGCGGAACAATGCAAGTCAGAAGGAGACACGGGAACATGCCGACCGGCACCGTGAAATGGTTCAATACCACCAAGGGATACGGATTCATCGCCCCCGATGACGGCGGCAAGGATGTGTTCGTTCACATTTCGGCCGTCGAACAGTCGGGCCTGACCGGCCTTGCCGACAACCAGAAGGTTTCTTTCGAACTGGTCGATGGCCGCGACGGGCGGCAGATGGCCGGAGACCTCAAGGCGCTCTGACACATCCCCGTCAGCTCCGCCACAGCGCATGGCCCGGCCCCGCCCCCGCAGACGGGGCCGGTTTCCTCAGGCCAGATCGCGTTCCAGAACCCGCGCCAGCTTGTCCGCCGCGCCGCGAATGGCCGCGGTCACATCCGCCGCGTGATGCCTGACGCCCACCGGCTTGCGCCCGCGGGGATGCGCCTCCATCGCGCAGCGCTTGTCATCGGGGCCGCCCTTGTGGGCGTTCTCGTCAGCCACCCAGACCTCGACCCGGCTGAGCCGGTTCGCGCGCCCCTTGAGCGCCCGCTCAAGCGCCTCTTCCGCAAGCCTGAGGGCTGAGTCGTATCCGTGTATCGTGTCGTCGTTGTGGAGAATGACCTGCATCATTCGCTCCCCGATCTTGTTGGTGTCATACGCGACCTATGGGCGCGGGCACGGCGTTCAAGGGGCGCGCGGCAGAATGCCTGCGCCGGCGCCGCGGTTCAGTCGGGGGCGTTCAGGATCTGCCGGAACTCGCGCCACTCGCGCGCGCTCAGGCCGGAATTTTCCTGCGTCACCGCCTCGCCCTTCAGCATCCGGCGCAGGCAGGCCAGCATCTGCGCGGAAAGGTTCACCGCGCCAAGGCGGTAATCCTCGAACGCCCGGTAGGCGAAGGGAACCCAGTCGGCGACGATGCGACAGATTTCCTCGGCATAGACGCGGATTTCGTACTGGGCATGGGCATCCGCCCGCAGCCGCAGGAAATGGAACAGATTGTGCAGGTCCACCTTCCAGTACCACTGGGTATAGATGTTCATCGGCAGGTTCATCCGGGCCAGTTCGCGGGCCAGGCCCTGCTGGCCATCCTGGCCGATCATCTGTTCGTAATGATCGTAGCAGCGCGCCGAATCGGCCTTGAGGATCTCCAGCACCCGCGCGGCCTCATCCCCCTCCAGCACTTCGCCCCGGCCCTGGTTGTTCACCTTCGACTGAGCCGCCACATGCTCGGGCGCGGGGATGTAGAATTCCCGATCCAGGATCGAATAGCGCGCCGAGTATTCGTTCACGTTGGCGGTGCGATGGCGGATCCACTGCCGGGCCACGAAAACGGGCAGCTTCACATGCAGCTTGATCTCGCACATCTCGAAGGGGGTCGAATGCCAGTGCCGCATGAGATAGCGGATCAGCCCTTCGTCGTTCTGGACCGAGCGCGTCCCCTTGCCGTAGGACACCCGCGCTGCCTGGCAGATCGCGGCATCATCGCCCATGTAGTCGATCACCCGGACGAAACCGTGATCCAGAACCGGATGCGCAAGGTACAGGTGCTTCTCCATCCCTTCGGCCACGGCGCGCAAGGTCTGGCGCGGCTGCGACCGGAGGGCATCGATTTCGGCCTGTTGTTCGGGGGACAGGGGCATGGGACGGTTCCTTTTCGCACCGAATCTGTTGCGCGTTCCACTCTATCTTGACGCGCCGCTGCGGTGAACCTCGGACCGGCCAGGGTCACCAATTGGTCACGCCCTGCCCGGCGGAACTTCATTTGCATTGACTTGCAGGGAAAAGGCGCGGATTCTCGTGCAAAACCCGAAAACAATGAAGGTTGAGGCAGATGAAGCGGTTTTCGGCAGGCGTCGCGGCGTTCGTCGCGCTATCGGCATGTAGTGGCGGCAACCCGTTCGCCCCGACGACAGGCGGCGGAACGGGGACCGGAACCGGTGCGCCATCGATCCCGGCAGACCTGGCCGGCGATCTGACCAGTTTCACCTATGACCCGGTGGCCCAGACCCTGATCGTGCGCGGGGTCAGCCTTGACGACACGCCGTTCGAGGCGGTCTATACCCGCAAGCCGGGACTCGACCGGCAGGGGTACGAGGCCTACACCTCGCAGGAAAGCTCTCTGGGGCGGCACACCACGGCCTATGTCAGGGCCAGGGACGGGGTGAGTGCCGCGATCACCGTCTCCGGCGAACAGTTCGGCCAGTACTACGGCGGCAGCGGCTACGGCCGCGACGGCAGCTACTCGCCTCCCGATACCACCGTTGCCGGAGGGCTGGTCTCCTATGCGGGGGGCTATGTGGGCCTTCTGAACGCGGCGGGCAGCGGCGAAGACCTGTTGCCGGTGACGCCGGGCACGCCGACCGACATCCTGCCCACGCAGGCGGCAGAAGTGGTGGGCGACATCTTCATCACCGCCGATTTCGCCGACAACACGGTGAACGGCATCGTCTACAACCGGGTGATCGCGGACACGGCGACGGCGGTCGAGAACCTCGAACTTGCGGGCGCCCCGATCGATGCCGATGGCACATTCACCGGCGACGTGACGCAGGACGCCGGCGCACAGGTGGTCGGCACCTATGGCGGCATATTCGGCGGCACCGGAGCCAGCGCGGTGGCGGGAACCCTGTTCAGCCAGGGCCATATCGGCGCCCTTCCCGGCACGGTCGAGGAATATGGCGTCTTCGTTCTCGAGAACTGCGGTGGAGCAGGTGCCGATCCGGTTTGCACCCAGCCGCGCCCGTGACCTGCTGCGCGCCGCGCTGCTCGCAACGGGGCTGATTGCCCCGGCAACGGGTGTTGCGGCAGAAGAGGAGAGCTTCACGCTCAGTCTGGCCCAGACGCGCCAGCTTGCGGTGCTGGCGCTGCAATCGGGCGATCTGGGCCTCGCCGTTCGCGCGGCCGAGGGGCTGCTTCAGGCGAACCCCGGCGATCCCTTCGCCCACTACGTCATGGCCGCGGCGCTCTTGCAGCTTGATCGCCCCGAGCCCGCCCGCGGGGCCGCCGCCCGCGCCTATCGCAACGCGCGTACCGGACCGGACCGGTTCGGCGCCGCCCAGCTTGCCGCGCGCGCGGCCTATGTCGGAGGCCATCCGACGCTGGCCCAGCTCTGGTTGCGCCGCGCGGCAATCCACGCCCCGGATCGGCGCGCCGAGGCGGTGGTGGCACGTGACTATCGGGTGTTGCGCCGGCAAAACCCGTGGGCCTTCCGCCTGCGGGCCGAGATGCGCCCGTCGAGCAATGTCAACAAGGGGGCGGATTCGGCGCTTCAGATCATCGACGGAGTGCCCGTGACCGGATGGCTTTCGGGCGCGGCGCAGGCGCTTTCGGGCCTGATCGGATCGGCGGACATCCAGTCCAGCTATCGCTTTCGCCAGACGCGGGACAGCGCCACATCGCTTGCCGGCCGCCTTTACGTGCAGCGCGTGGCCCTGTCGGCAGAGGCCCGCGCCATCGCCCCCCGCGCCCGCAATGGCGACTATGCCTCGACTTTCGTCGAAATGTCGTTGCGCCACGGCTTCCGCGCCGGCCCGCGCGAGAGGGGCGGCACGGCGGCATTCGCCTTTGCCGGCGGCGAATCCTGGTGGGGCGGATACCGCAGTTTCCGCTATGCGAGGCTGAGTGCCGAACGCGACTGGCAACTGGGCGCAACCCGCGTGGACCTTCGCGCATTGGCCGAGAGGCGCTTCATGGCACGCTATTCGGTCAACGATGCCCGCATCCTGGAGTTTGGTGCCGAAATCGACCGCCCGCTTGCCAATGGCGACCGGCTGTCATGGACGCTGGCCTGGCGCGACACCGATGCGCGCCACCCCAACGGTACCTATCGGTCGGCCTCGATGCGGCTGGGTTATTCCTTCGGGCAGCCGGTGGGGCCGGTGCGGCTCAGCGTCGGGCTGGTGCTGGGCTGGTCCGACTACCCGGTGTTCTGGTCCGGCGGCTTCATCCGGGTTCCCGGCGGGCGGCAGGACAGGTCGGCCTATGGCGATGTCAACATGCTGTTTTCCAGGTATGATTACGCCGGCTTTGCCCCCATGCTGCGGCTGCGCGCGGGACGGAAGGACTCCAACGACAGCCGCTACAGCATGAAGGAATTCTCGATTTCGCTCAGCATGGAATCGAAGTTCTGACGCGGGGCCAATGCCGCTGGCTCTCGCGGCGAAATGCGCTAACCTGTGGGCGAACAGCCGGAGGACGACATGGCACTGAGATATCTTCACACGATGGTTCGCGTGAAAGACCTGGAAAGATCCATGGCATTTTACGAACTTCTCGGTCTGAAACAGACCCGCCGGTATGACAGCGAAGAGGGGCGATTCTCGCTGATCTTCATGGCGCCGCCGGGGCAGGAGGAGTGCCCGATCGAACTGACCTGGAACTGGGACGGGGACGAGGGCCTGCCCAGCGACAGCCGCCATTTCGGGCATATCGCCTATGGCGTGGACAACATCTACGACATGTGCCGGCACCTGATGGAAAACGGGGTGACGATCAACCGGCCGCCGCGCGACGGGCGCATGGCGTTCGTTCGCTCGCCCGACAACATCTCGATCGAACTTCTGCAGAATGGCGACCCTCTGGAGCCGGCCGAGCCATGGGTCAGCATGGAAAATATCGGGCACTGGTGATCGCGGGGGCGGTGGCGGCCGCCCTGTCACAGCCGGTCGCGGCCGCCCCGGCATGCCGGCTGGCGCTGGTCCTTGCGATCGACGTGTCCTCTTCGGTCGATGCGGTCGAGGACGCGCTGCAGCGGCGCGGGCTGGCCGCGGCCCTGATCGCGCCCGATGTACAGGCCGCGTTTTTCGCATCCCCCCTGCCGGTCGCGCTGGCCGCCTATGAATGGAGCGGACGGGACAAGCAGGCCCTGCTGCTCGACTGGCGCCTGATCGAAACTCCGGCCGACCTGGCGGTGGCGGCCCGGACGCTGGGGCAATCGCGCCGGGGATACGACGACTACCCGACAGCAATGGGCTACGCGCTTGGCTAGTCACCTGGAACTGTAATCCGTATCATACTCGTATGTGGGTTTTGGAGGTGGTGCGATGGTTCGGGGTGTTGCGGATGCGGTGGTTCTTAGCGCCGAGGAACGGGTATTTC